>CAVDPO010000021.1:0-8069 GCA_963610855.1 Segatella copri | reverse complement strand
AGGGAGATTAGAAAATGGCTAGATATACAGGACCAAAGTGCAGATACTGCAGAGCAGAGAGAGCTAAGCTCTTTCTTAAGGGTTCAAGATGCCTTTCCGCAAAATGCCCTATGAATAATCCGGCTGAATGCGGACTTCCTGGCAGGGATCCAAAGGCTCGCTCAAAGAAGCCTACCGACTACGCATTGATGCTTCGTGCAAAACAGAAGCTCAAGAGAATTTACTGCATGCTTGAGAAACAATTTAAGCTTACATTCAACGAAGCAAGCAGACTCCCTGGAAAGACAGGTGAGAACCTTGTAGCTCTCCTTGAGAGACGTCTTGATAACGTTGTTTTTAGAATGCATTTTGCATGCAGCCGCCCACAGGCTTCACAGCTTGTTGGACATGGTCACGTATTTGTAAACGGAAAGCGTGTTGATATCCCTTCTTATAGACTTAAACCAGGTGATGTCGTTGAGATTGCTCCAAATAGCAAGAACATGGTTGCCATTAAGGAGAGCTTGATTGAAGTCAGCAAGAGCGGTGTTTGTCCATGGCTTACAGTTGACGCAGACAACATGAAAGGTCAGTTCGTGGCAATTCCAAGAAGAGAAGAGGTCAAGGAGCTTGAGGGAGTCAACGAGCAGTTGGTCGTTGAACTTTATTCCAGATAAGCTTTGAGTTTGGTTCTCCAGAGCTACATCATTTTTATGGTAAGGCTCTGGTATAGTAAAGGAGTGTCAATGGCACGCAAAAACCTAATGAAGGGTTTTAAGAAACCCAAATCGGTTTCAATGGAACATAGTAAAGTAGAAGCCAATTATGGTAAGTTTACAGCCTATCCTTTTGAAAGAGGCTTTGGAACAACGATTGGAAATACTTTAAGAAGGGTTCTTTTGTCTTCGATTCAAGGCTATGCAATTACAGCAGTATGGTTTACCTATTACGATGCAGAGGGCGGCTCTCATCTTATTTCTAGTGAGTTTGAGGCTCTTCCAGGTGTCAAACAAGACATTTGTGAGATTATTGCAAGACTCAAGAAGCTTAGATTGAGAATGCCTGAGGAAGTTGAAACAACAACTATTTCTCTTGAATGCAAAGGACCTGGTACTATTACCGGTGCTGATTTTGAGAAAGATCGCGTTGAAGTCATTAACAAAGACCTTGAGATTTTTGACATGATGGATGATGCAAATATTGAAATGGTTGTTCAAATTGACTTTGATAGAGGCTACGTTCCAGCAGAGCTAAGCCAGAACTATGTAGAGATTATTGGTACGATTCCAATTGATGCAATTTTCTCACCTGTCACTCGTGTTAAGTATTCCATAGAACCTACTCGAGTAGGTCAGAGAAATGACTATGACAAGCTCAATCTTGAGATTTGGACAGACGGTACAATTTCTCCTGAGAATGCATTAGCTGAAGCTGCAAAGATTGCCAAGGATCATTTCTCAATTTTTATCAATTTTGATGAAAGTATGGTTGGTGGAACAGAGGAAGTTGATGAAGCTGAGGAAAAAGTTCGCAAGATTCTTTCTACTTCAGTTGAGGAACTTGAGCTTACCGTTCGTTCAAGTAACTGTCTTAAGAATGCAAACATTCGCACGATTGGTGATTTAACTAGAATGACTGAGGATGAAATTGCAAAGACAAGAAATTTTGGCAAGAAGTCGCTATCCGAAATCAAAGATAAGCTCAAGGAGTGGAACCTTGGACTTGGAATGACAGATTACAGTGTCCTGAAGAACTCAATTAGGGTCCCAGGCAACAAGGAAGATAACAATGAAGCATAAGATTGGATTCAACGCTCTTAGTAGAACCAATGCAGAGCGCAAAGCTCTCAAGCGTAATATGGTAACAAGCCTGTTCCGCTATGAAAGAATTGAAACAACCAAGGCTAAGGCCAAGGAAGTTCAGCGCCTTGCAGAAAAGATGATTACAAGAGCAAAGGTTGACAACGTACACAACCGCAGACTTACTTCTGCTATTCTTTTTGATGAAGCAGTAGTAAACAAATTGTTCACTGAGATCGCACCGCTTTATGCCGACGTTCACGGTGGATACACTCGTGTTATCAAGACAGCTAATCGTCTTGGTGATGCCGCCGACATGGCTATTCTTGAGCTTACAAAGAAAACAGAGAAGCCAGAGAAGAAAGCTAAGGCAAAGAAAGAGGAAAAGGCTTAATTACAGCCGTTCCTGAGGGGTTTTTCAAAAAACCTCCTAAATAAAACTTTCAGATTTTCAATGGAAGTTCAGCCGGAGTTCTAGTAGCTCCGGTTTTTTTGCGCCTTGACACTTAAACTTGCAAACTTTACAATTATTTGATTAAAAGGGGAACTTTGAAAGTTCTTCTGAAGGAGGATAGTATGAATAACGTACTCATATGGATCCTTCTTTGTCTTGGTTGTATTGGAATTGGCTGGCTTGCGCGCTGGCTGTATGGAAAAGTAAAGCTTACCTCAGTTGAGCAAAAAGCTATTAGACTGAATCAGGAAGCTATCAAGGAAGCTGAAGCGAAAAGCAAGGAACTCTTGCTTGAGACCAGAGATACACTCCTTAAGGAGCAGGTGCAACAGGAACGTGAAGCACGTGATAGAAGAAATGAGCTTCAACGTTTTGAACGAAGATTACTCCAGAAGGAAGAGAACTTGGAGAAGGTTCAAGAGGACCTTGAGAAAACCAAGTCTTTGCAACAAGATAAAGAAGAGCAGTTAGAGCTCAGAGATAAACAGGTTTCAGAAAGTGAAGCCAAATGGTTAGCTGAGATTGAACGTGTTGCAGGAATGTCGTGCGAAGAGGCTAAGAACGTTCTTATTGATAAGATGCAATCTGAAGCCGTCAAAGATGGCCAAGCTATTATAAATAAGATTGAGCAAGAAGCATTGGCTAAGGCCGATAAAACAGCCCGCGACATAATTGTTACAACAATACAGCGCTTAGCAACAGAAGTTAGCTCTGAAAGTACAGTTAGCTCTGTAAGTCTCCCAAGCGATGAAATGAAAGGAAGAATCATTGGTCGTGAAGGTAGAAATATTAGAGCTTTAGAAACTCTAACAGGAGTAGATATTATAATTGATGATACTCCAGAAGCTGTTGTAATTTCATGTTTTGACCCAATAAGAAAAGAGATTGCAAGAGTCTCTCTTGAAAGACTTGTTCAAGATGGGCGTATCCATCCCGCTAGAATTGAAGAAGTTGTTACTAAAGTTACTAAGGAAGTTAACCGTATTTGTGCTGAAGAAGGCGAGAAAGTTGTGTTTGACTTGGGTATTCACAACATGAGCCAAGAGACAATTAGAGCTTTAGGTAGGTTGTTCTTTAGAACAAGCTATGGGCAAAACGTTCTAAGCCATTCAAGAGAAGTTGCTGTTATCGCTGGTATGATAGCCTCTGAAGTTGGTGCAAATGTTGAGATCTCTAGGAGGGGTGGACTTCTTCACGATATTGGTAAAGGTATTGTGACAGAAAGTGAGTCTAACCATGCAGAAATGGGTGCAGACCTTGCTAAGAGACTTGGAGAAGATGCTCGTGTTGTTAATGCTATACATTCACACCACGGTGACGTTGAACCAAGTTGCATTGAGAGCATAATTGTACAAATTGCAGATGCTATTAGTGCTGCAAGACCAGGAGCTAGAAGAGAGTCTTTAGATAATTATATTAAGAGACTTGAAAATCTTGAGGATATAGCAATGTCTTTTGATGGTGTTGAGAAAGCATTTGCAATACAAGCCGGAAGAGAGTTGAGAATACTTGTAAATTCTGACACCGTTTCTGACGAAGATTCAAAGGCTATTGCAAAAGGTATTGCTACTAGAATAGAAGCCGAGCTCCGTTATCCTGGAAGAATTAAGGTAACTATTATTCGTGAAATGCGTGCTGTTGAGTACGCAAGATAAGGTATAAGCGCAACATGGGTGCAAAAACCTTCACAACCCTGCTCTTGGGAGACGTTTATGGAGATCCCGGGTGCAGGGCTGTTTCTTTTAGATTGCCATCTTTAATAAAAAAGTATAGGGCCAATTTTGTTGTTCTTAACGGAGAGAATGCCAACAATGGATTTGGTATAAGACCTGAGCAAGTAGATTTGTTATTTGGCGCTGGGGTAAATGTGATAACTTCTGGCAATCATATTTGGCATGATGAAGAACTTGTAGAAAGTTATCTTATATCTCAAGAAAGACTTTTGAGGCCTGCCAATTATGCAAGTTCTCTTCCCGGGCACGGAATCACAACTGTAGGAGATGTTTGTGTCATTAATCTTCAAGGCAGAATAAACATGTTCCCAATAGACGACCCTTTTAAGACTGCATTGGATTTGCTTAGAAGTATTAAAACTAAACTTATATTTGTCGATTTTCATGCAGAAAATGCAGAAGAAAAAGAATCCTTAGCCTTTTTTTTAGATGGAAAAGTTACTGCTGTTGTCGGAACTCATATACATACTCAAACGATGGATGAAAAAATACTGCCAAAAGGAACTGCCTTTATTACAGATCTTGGAATGTGTGGTCCAAAAGACAGTGTTATTGGTAGTAATCCAGAGCTTGCAATAACGCGACAAAAGACACAAATGCCAATGAAAGCCAAAGTTTTAGATAACATAGCACAAATTCATGGAGTTGTTGTGGAAGCTGACTTCCAAACTGGAAAAGCGTTGTCTATTACAAGAATTGTTGAATAATAGAGGTCTTGTAAAATTAAGAGAATGAAAAGTAGCATAATAAAACTGTTACAACAAAAAGATTCGACACTCACAAAAGATAAAGCAATGGCATTAGTGTCATGCAAAAACGTGTATGTAAACGGCGAGCTTTGCAGTGATTTTCATGCTATGTATCCAAGCGAGGCCATCATTGAGATTGTTTTTCCAAAATATGTTTCAAGGGGAGGTTTCAAGTTAGAAAAAGCTCTTGAGACTTTTAATCTTAATGTAGAAGGTCTTTCTATGTTAGATGCAGGCTCTTCTACTGGAGGATTTACAGACTGCCTTTTGCAACATAAAGCTTCTTTTGTTCATAGCGTAGATGTTGGTTTTAATCTTTTAGATTATAAGATTCGAAGTGATAAGCGTGTTATTGTTCATGAAAAACAAAACATTATGACTTTGACGGTAGACGATTTAACGCCACCAGTAAATGCCGCTGTGGCAGATTTATCTTTTCGTTCTATAAAAGGGGCAGCTTCTCACATATTAGATCTTGTTGGCAATACTTGGCTTGTTGCTTTAATTAAACCTCAATTTGAAGTACCTAAATGGCAAGAAAATTTCTTTGGTGTAATTGAAGACTTTAATTTACTTGAAAGTACTCTTAAAAATGTTTTTGAGAACTTACAAGGTGAGGATGTTGGCATTTACAATGCTGTTAAATCTCCAATACGAGGACACAAAGGAAATGTAGAATTCTTGGCTCTTCTTAAACGTGGAGCTTCTTGGACTTGTGACGAGTTTCTATTTGCTTGTCTTGAAAAATAGAGATTGGAAAAATAGCAATAAAAAAGAGACTTTCAAAAGGTGAGAGATAAAACATTGTGGTTCAATGCAATATCTCTTTCTTTGTAAAGGCTTACAAACTTATAAACTCATAAAAACTCATAAACTTAACACAGAGCCTTCAATCATTATCACTACATTTTTAATATTTGAATTGCAAGCTTTGAGTGTTTTTTCTACTTGCGTTATTGCAACCTCTAGCCCGTGAGTTCCTAAGTCGCTACCAGAAGAAAGAAAGTCACCTGAAAAATCAACAAATGCCACATCTTCTGAGACTGTAAGACCTCTAAGAGAAGTTCCTTGAGCAATAAAGGATACTGCCCCATTGGAAAGAGTTTCTTTACTTGGTCCCTCAAGCAGACCTTCTATTGCATCATGGTACAATGTTGCATTAACAGAACTCACCTCTTGAGTGAAAATCTTGTATGTAACTTGAGAGGAAGAAAGCGGAATTGCAAAACACAGCGAGGCGTCATGTACTTTTGTTTTGTTTTTTTGAGCAATTGCATTTTGCACGTAAGAGCGCACGCCACTTTCTCTGAAGGCTACAATAATTTTAGGGGAACAAATTATACCTACAACACCTGCATAAATTATCCAAAAGATAAAAGCTATTACTAAAAAAGCACCTCGCCTTAAACCTTTGGGCTTGCTTTGGGTCGTTTTTCCTTCTTCAAACTCATCTTGTAAGTCTTCAATCATAGAACTAAGAGTACAACAACATGCGCAATAATCCAATAATCTAAAGGCAATAATCTAAAGCAATTGTCTGTTTTTGTTTAATTGTTTACTATGAGCATGAAGTGAGGAATTATGAAAAACGTTGTAATAATTGGAAGACCTAATGTAGGGAAATCCACTCTTTTTAATAGACTTGTTGGCAAAAGAAGAGCCATTACAGATCCTACTCCAGGTGTAACGAGAGACCCAATAACTGAGCGCTGGATACTTTGCGGCCATGCTGTAAACCTCACAGATAGCGGTGGCGTAAAACTTGACTTGGAAGGTTTTGATGAACTTGTTTCCAAAAAAAGTTTATCTCTACTTGAGAATGCAGACGCAATAATTTTTCTACTTGATTGCACGGAAGTCACGCCTGAAGACAACATGCTCATGAAAGAGCTCCGCCCATATACCGATAAAATTGTTCTAGCTGTAAACAAAATAGACGATTACACTCGTGAAGACCTCATTTGGAACTACTTTTCTTACGGCTATCAACGAGTTGTAGGCATTTCGTCTGCACACGGACTGGGCATAGATACTTTAGAAGAAACACTTTTGGGCATGCTTGATTTAGAAGATAAGACCGATTACGTAGACGATCTCAACAGTGATTTTGATGCCAATTCTATAAAACTAGCTGTATTAGGAAAACCAAACACAGGAAAAAGCACACTGACAAATTTACTGACAGGATTAGACCTTTCTATTGTAAGTCCTATTGCTGGCACAACAAGAGATGTAGTTAAAGGAAGTTTTCAATACAAAGGGCAATCTTTTACAATTCTTGATACAGCAGGGATTAGAAGAAAATCTAAAGTTGAAGAAGATGTAGAGTATTATTCAGTAAATAGAGCTATAAAAACTATTGATGAAGCAGACGTAGTTCTTCTTGTTGTTGATGCTAAAGAAGGCCTTGCAGAACAAGATAAAAAAATTGCAAACCTTATTGTAAGAAGAGGAAAAGGTGTTGTTCTTGTTCTTAATAAAATTGACCTTCTTAAAGGTGTTGCAAATGAGATGACAGCAATAGAAGATAGAGTTAGATTTCAATTTCCAATTCTTAATTTTGCACCAATACAATTTATATCGGCAACAAAGGGAACAGCTATTGCTCCAATGCTTGATACAGTTATAAAAGTTTATAATCAGCTTGGAAAGAGAATAGACACAGCAACCCTTAATGATGCTCTTAAAGCATGGGGGGAAGCGTACCAGCCACCACGAGGAGCAGAAGGTCATTACAAGGTCTATTATGGAACGCAAGTGTCTGTAAATCCTGTAAAATTCTTATTTTTCATAAACAGGAAAAAGGATTTCCCTCAAGTTTATGTACAATACCTTAAGAACTGCATAAGAAAAGACCTTGGATTTTCTCTTGTTCCTATAGAGATAAATCTTAGAGAAAGAGAACGCAGTGAAAGCAACCACAACTTGGGACAAAATGCAAAACAAAGCTCTATAAAGAAAGATGAAAAACAAGGCTCTAATAGCAAAGTCTCTAGCAAAAAAACAGTAGAGGGTAGTGCAACTAGGAAAGCACAATCACCTATTCAAAAGCCACAAGGAGGCAAAGCAAAAGCCGCTCCAAAAGCCAAAAAAGTTGGAGCTAAAGCTAAAGCTATTGCACTTCAAAAAGCAAGAGAAAATTATAAGAATGCAAAACAAAAGAACTCAGCACAAGGAAAATCTAAAAAGCGTGGCTAAGTGTTTGAACTTTGAAAAATATTGTATTGTAGTGAGTTTTAAGGAGTTTTTCTAATGAGATATAAGGCTGTTTGCTTTGATATAGATGGTACTCTTTATCCTCGTTCTGTGATGAATTATAGGCTTTTAGCTTTAGGCCTTAAACACCCATTTTTTT
>CAVDPO010000020.1:0-3938 GCA_963610855.1 Segatella copri | reverse complement strand
TTTTTTCGCCATGCGATATCACTAACAGTCCATCACGCAAAGCAACAGGTTTAGTAAACCTAACAACTGCACGTCCATTGAGGACCTTTTCTATTGTACCAACTTGAAGACCTCTATGCGAAGGATAGTCCGGGCAAGTAAGGAGTCCTTCCAAACTATCTTTTATGTCTTTGCCACTTGATCTTACACTTTTTGTATCTCTATTAAAAAATCCTTGGGTTGTTTCTCTTGAAAACGAAGTTTGCATACATTCTAATGCCCATTGAATGTCTTTTTGGTCTGCGCTATCTAAAATAAGAGAGTAGTATTTTGCACACCAATAAACATACTCTGGACTTTTCATGCGCCCCTCTACTTTTAGGGAGTCTATGCCTATTTGAGCATACTGTTTTACGAGCTCCCCTAGACATAAGTCTTTCATGCTAAAAAGCCAATTATTTTCAACTTTGTTCTTGCTTTTATCTTCTAGAGAGAACCATGTTCTACAAATTTGGGCACATTCGCCTCTATTTGCACTGCGTCCAGTAATATGTTCGCTTGCCATGCACAAACCAGAAAACCCATAACATAATGCCCCATGGATAAAAACTTTCAATTCTACAGAAGGACATTCTTTTCTAATATGCTTGACTTCTTCAAAAGACAATTCTCTTGAAAGAACTACTCTTGAAAACCCCAAATCTTGAAGTTCTTTAACACCTTCTACTGTGTGGACTGCAAGCTGTGTTGAGCCATGTAATGGTAATGATGGATGATGTTCTCTTATAAGACGCGCAATTCCCAAATCTTGAACAATAACGCCATCAGGCTTTAGGTAATCTAATTGCGTGAGTAGTTTTTCTACACTTTCAAGCTCATCATCATTTACTAAAGTATTTACAGTTATGTAGAATTTTTTTTGCTGAGTTCTACAAAGCTCTTTGAGTTTTCGCACATCCTCAAAAGTAAAATTTACAGCACTCTTACGCGCAGAAAAATCTTTAAGCCCAAGGTACACAGCATTAGCCCCGCCTTTGAAAGCATAAAGGGCGCATTGCAAAGACCCTGCGGGTAGCGCAAGTTCTGGCCTTTTAGCTAAATTTGATTTTTCTTGCAAGTCTTTCACGAAAACGCCTCTTTTTTACCTGCCGCGAGAGGGGAGGTACTTTACACAACAATGTAAACCGATTGTATCATAATAGGCGGTGTTTTTTGTATAGCATGGGCCTAAATTGGTGTTGCTTTATGCCGTGTTTTTATGCCGTTTTTATGCCTTAGATTTTTTCTATGGAGGATTTTCAAAAACCTCATAATATTCTTGCTTGAATATAGGTGGGAAATTTATTACATTTGAAGATGTGGGCTTAATATAAAGCGTCGCTCGAAAGTCCATAAGGAGAACATCTTAATGACAGTCAATGAAATCAAACATGCCGGTCTTAGGAAGTGGATTGAGGATTTTGCAGCACTTGCAAATCCAAAAGATATTCACGTTTGTAGCGGAACAAAGGAAGAGTATGACACCTTAATTGACCAAATGGTCGCAAGTGGTCTAGCAACACGACTAAATCCAGAAAAAAAACCTCACAGCGTTCTTTTCCGTTCAGATCCTTCTGATGTTGCACGTGTTGAGAAAAGGACTTACATTTCTAGCGTAAAAGAGGAAGATGCTGGTCCTACTAACAACTGGATTGAACCTCATGAGCTAAAGAAAACAATGACAGCTCTTTACAAAGGTTGCATGAAAGGTCGTACACTTTATGTTATTCCTTTCTCAATGGGACCTGTTGGTTCTGAGTTTGCAAAGATTGGTATTGAGCTCACAGACAGCGAGTATGTTGTTTGCAACATGATTATTATGACACGTGTTGGATACAACGTTCTTGAACAGCTTGGCACAGACGGTGAGTACGTTCCTTGCTATCATTCTGTTGGCAAACCTCTTGCAGATGGTGAAAGCGATCACGGTGTTTGGCCTTGTGCAGACATGGAGCATAAGTATATTGCTCACTTCCCAGAGACAAGAGAGATTTGGTCTTATGGTTCTGGTTACGGTGGGAATGCTCTTCTTGGAAAGAAGTGTCTTGCTCTTAGAATTGCAACAGTTCTTGCTAGAGATGAAGGCTGGCTTGCAGAGCATATGCTCATTCTCAAGCTGACAAATCCAGAAGGAAAAGTTCGTTATATTACTGCAGCATTCCCAAGTGCTTGTGGAAAAACAAACCTTGCTATGCTTATTCCTACAATTCCAAACTGGAAAGTTGAAACTCTTTCAGATGACATTGCATGGCTCCGTTATGGTAAAGATGGTAGACTCTATGCTATGGCAGTTGAGACAGGTTTCTTTGGCGTTGCTCCTGGAACATCGGCAAAGAGCAACTACAATGCTCTTGCAGCTGCATCCAAGAATACAATCTTCACAAACGTTGCACTTACTGAAGACGGAGATGTTTGGTGGGAAGGCATTGGCTATGATGCTCCTGGTAAACTTATCGATTGGCACGGAAAAGAGTGGATTCAAGATAAGAACAATAAAGAACAGACTCCTGCCGCTCATCCAAATTCGAGATTTACAGCTCCAGCAAATCAGTGTCCTACGCTTGCTAAAGAATGGGATGACCCACATGGTGTTCCTGTTTCTGCAATTCTCTTTGGTGGTAGACGCCCAAGTACAATTCCATTGGTTCATATGGCAAGAAACTGGACCCACGGAACATTCCTTGGTTCTATTGTTGGTTCAGAAGTCACAGCTGCAACCCTTGATGTTGCAAGTGGCATAAGACGTGATCCAATGGCTATGAAACCATTTATTGGTTACAATGCAGGCGATTATTTCCAGCATTGGCTTGATGTTGGTAAAGCTGCAAAGGATCAAAGCCTTCTTCCAAAGATTTTCTATGTCAACTGGTTCCGCAAGACTCCAGAAGGCAAGTGGCTGTGGCCAGGCTATGGTGACAACAGCCGTGTCCTTAAGTGGATTTTCGAGTGCTGTGATGGCGTTGCAAAGACAGTAGATACTCCAATTGGAATTATGCCTACAGTTGATGCAATTGACAGGCCAGAAGGCGTTACAGAAGAAGACATGAAACAGCTTCTTGCTGTTGATGTTGACGGTTGGCTCAAAGAAGTTGCCGATATTCGCAATAACTACTATCCACAGTTTGGCGATAAACTTCCAAAAGAGCTTTCTGCTATGCTTGATACCCTTGAGGCTAACCTCAAGGCTGCAAAGTGATATCTTAAAGTTCATCATTTAATTGATAATTAAATTTCAAAGGCCACTTCAACCTTGTTTGAGGTGGTCTTTTTTTGGGCGCATTTAGGCGCATTGTACTAGTCAATAAAAGTAAGACATGTGCTAATTTGTTTCTTATTGTTTAGACCTAAAGCTTTTAGTTTGGATGCATCTTTAGTTGGATGCCATAAAGACACAGGCATCTGTTGCATCTACGCTAAAATTGTAGGCATCTATGCCAGATATGCAACATTGTCCTTTTGCGAGCTCAAGATTATCAACCATAGCTGTGCCTTGTGTGCAAATGAAAAGTTTTATACCTTTATTAGATACTTCAAACACGTTATGTTCCATGACTGTGAGAGCAAAATTAGAAGGTGTTTCAAAACGAGTTCCTTCTTTTGTTGTCTCACTTACTATAGGATTTGGGAAATAAGGCTCACTTTTCATTATGTGCTTAAGTTCGTTTATATCTATGTGCTTTTGAGTAAGACCGGCTCTTAGAACGTTGTCAGAATTGCTCATAAGCTCAATACAATTACCTTTTACATAAGAGTGCAATATACAGGGTTCTATATATACAGCTTGGCCCGGTTGTAATTGTGAAACATTAAGAAATAGTGGAGCAAAAATACTTGGGTCATTGTATTTTGGATATATTTCTTCAAATACTTCTTTTTGAAGAGTATCTAATAAATGTTTTTTAGAACTAAGTTTTTGTGCG
>CAVDPO010000019.1:8556-13968 GCA_963610855.1 Segatella copri | reverse complement strand
TTTCATTTGACTTTCTTTCTTGCTTTGCTTTCTCGTTAGGTTTATATTTTAAGTATGCCCAAATTAATCGTTTTCTTAGGAAATCCGGGACTGCAATACCGTCACACAAGACACAACGCAGGTTGGTTAGTATGTGACAGCTTCATCACAAACAAAACAAACAAAACAAACAATAAAACCAACAAAGAAAACTGGACAACAAAATTTCATGCACAGTACATAAAAGACAAAGACGTTATTCTTCTCAAACCCCAAACATTCATGAATGAAAGTGGCATTGCCACCCAAGAAGCCAAGAAATTTTACAACATAGAGCCAAAAGATATTCTTGTAGTTCATGATGATATAGAACTGCCTTTTGGAAGTATAAAACTACAACTAGGAGGAGGATTGGGAGGACACAACGGACTTAAGTCTATAAAAACACATCTTGGAACAGAGAACTTTGCAAGATTAAGAATAGGAGTTGGACGACCACAAGAAAATATTCCAGTTGCAAATTTTGTTCTTGGACGTTTCTCTTTAGAAGAAGAAAAACAACTAGAAAAAATATTCACAGAGGCCTCTTCAAAGGTCAATGATTTCATAGATTGGGGAATCGTAAAATGAAAAACAGAGATTTAAGAATTTCAGAAACAAGCAGAATTGAAATGTCATACGAAAAGCCTGCTTTTGAGACTTCAAGCAAAATAGGACAAATGTACAGGCAAGCACAAGAATTAGTGCTTGCATATAATCAAAGCCATGACAGGCCTCTTTCTGCTGCAAACGTGCATATTTGTGCAGTGCTTCATTTGATATATCAAACTGTGATATCGGCATATCTAAGAGGAGCAGACTCAGACCCGTTCTCCCGCATACAAGTTCTTGCCCAAAAGAATGAAGCGTGTAAAGAAGTCCTTGGTTTTTACAATACCAAGTTCCCCACAAAGTTGGCAGACCAACGTTTTGATGGCCTAGATGAGACCGCTAGAGCTTTTTTTGTGCACCAAGTTATGGAATCAAACCCTGCTTTTTTGACAGCAACCGGCAACATGTTTGACCAAAGCTCTCTAAATTTCCCGCAAGGCACAAAGGCCTTAGTTGCAATGATGGGAAGTTATTTGAAAGGAACATCATTTGTAGAGAATACAGATACCGACGATCTCTTTTCTTTTTTAACAAAGCCTTCACGCCTTTTCCCAGACTCTTTGCTCAAACAAATTGATTACATTGCACAAAACTGGGACATGCTACTGCCAGAAGACTTAAATCTTCTTCTTGTCAAAGCTAAAGATTATTTGAACGAAGAAACAAAACCTCACTTAGCTGGGCCGGGTCCTGGAACAATAGAAATCCCATCTTTTGCAAATGAAGACCAAGATTTTGAAATGTTCACTCCAGACAAAAACTGGATGCCAAATGTCGTCATGATTGCCAAAAGCACTCTAGTTTGGCTAGACCAACTTTCAAAAAAATATCAAAGAGACATATCTCATTTAGATCAAATTCCAAATGAAGAACTTGATGAATTAAAAGACCGGGGATTTACCGCTCTTTGGCTCATTGGACTATGGGAACGAAGTCCCGCTTCAAAAAAAATTAAAGTATTATGTGGAAATCAAGATGCAGAGGCATCGGCCTACTCGTTAAAAGGATATGAAATATCGGCAAGACTTGGGGGATGGCAAGCTTTGTTCAACCTAAAAGAAAGATGTTGGCAACGAGGCATTAGACTTGCAAGCGACATGGTTCCAAACCACACCGGAATAGATAGCACTTGGATAATGCAACATAGCGAATATTTCATCCAACAACCATACCCTCCATTTCCTTCTTACACGTACAATGGGCCAAATTTGTCAGATGATCCCAACATTGACATACGCATTGAGGACCATTATTACAATAAAACCGATGCCGCTGTAACATTCCGTCGCATTGATAAAAGGACAGGAAACACCTCTTATATCTTCCATGGCAATGATGGTACAACAATGCCCTGGAATGACACTGCACAAATAGATTTTCTTAATCCTGTGGCAAGAGAGGCTGTTATTCAGCAAATTCTAGCTATTGCAAGAAATTTCCCAGTAATTCGTTTTGATGCTGCTATGACGCTTGCAAAAAGACACATACAGCGCTTGTGGTATCCAAAACCGGGAAGTGGCGGAGATATTGCAGGAAGAATTCCGTATGAAATGACAAATGAAGAATTTAATCGCAAAATCCCAGTGGAATTTTGGAGAGAAGTAGTAGATAGAATTTCACAAGAACTTCCAGATACTCTTTTAATTGCAGAAGCTTTTTGGATGATGGAAAGCTATTTTGTACGAACTCTTGGAATGCATAGAGTCTACAACAGTGCTTTTATGCACATGATAAAAAACCAAGACAATGCAAAATATAGACAAATGATTAAGTCTACTATTGCTTTTGATCCAGAGATCTTAAAACGCTATGTAAACTTTATGAACAATCCTGACGAAGATACAGCAATAGCTCAGTTTGGAGATTCTGATAAATATTTTGGTGCATGTACGTTGCTAGCAACAATGCCAGGACTTCCAATGTTTGGTCATGGGCAAATTGAAGGATTTAAGGAAAAATATGGTATGGAGTACCAGCGTGCTTACTGGGACGAGAAACCAAATGAAAGGCTTGTTGAAGAACATAAAAGAAGAATTTTCCCTCTCTTAAAAATGAGACGTCTTTTTTCTGAGTCAAAATACTTCCAGCTCTTTGATGTCCACTATGATGATGGCAATGTTGCAGAAGCTGTCTATTGTTATGTCAATGGTGATGACAATCAAATGGCTCTTGTTTTGTACAACAACCAATATGAACACGTTAATGGAACAATAACGCAATCTGCTCCCAAACTAGTTAGAAATGGAGAAGAAAAATCTCTTGAGACAGTAACTCTAGCAAAGAGTTTAAGACTTACAAGAGGTGTTCGTCGTTATGCTATATATAAGAATTTCAATGATGGTCTTTTCCATATAATGCCATCAATAAAACTATACGAGGAAGGTCTTAGAGTATCTTTAGATGGTTATCAAACAATGGTAATAACAAACATTTATGAAATAGAAGATATAGATGGCATTTATCAAAAACTATATGAAAAAATGGGCTCTAGAGGGATGAAAGATATAGAACAAGAAAAAAGAATTTTATATCTTGAACCTTTCTTTGAAGCTGTAGACCCCATAAAGAGCCAAAAGTTTGCTAAAGACCTCAAGACAATTCTAAATGGAACATCAACAAGCACAAACAAAAAAGGAGTATTACAAACTCTTGGGACTTGTTACACATATATGGACGAGCTTTCTGGGTTATTTGAAAAATTAGGACTCCATCCTAGAAGAATAAAGCCACAAACTATATTAGAAATAATTAATAGTATTGAAACAATTTGCCGTAATAAACCGTTTCAATACGCAAACCTCATACTTGAAGACTCTTTATGCTCAGTTGTCTCTTGCGCTCTTCTTGAAATTCCACTAATTAACCCAACGTGTGCAAGTATTGGAGAAACATTTGAAATTGCACAAACGCTTCAACTTGACCGCTTACTTGAAATAGATTCTTCTTTAGCTTTACGTTGCTCAATTCTTACGTCAACAAGTCCAAAAGACATACAAGAGCTTTTGTGCAACAAGTTATTCCAGGCTCTTATTGGTTGCAATGAATATGAAGGCATCCGTTGGTATAGAGGAGAAGCGTTCCAAGAATGTTTGTATTTAGCTCTTCTTTCCAAAGCTGTGCACGACCTTGATAAAAATAATTTAGATGCACAACTAAAAGAATATGAAAAAGAGCTAAGAGCATGGCTTAAAAAGGGAGAAAAAGCTCAATACAAGTTTGATAATCTCCTATCTTAGAGGTTTTTCTTGTAATATAACAGACTCAAAAAACCCAAGGCTAGACAACTAGATTGTGTTGTAAATATAATCAAGGGCATGAAGACTTGGTTGACTTATCTGGCTGCAGCAGCCATGGGACTTGCCTTTCAGGTAATGTTCAAGGAAAGTTCCTTTTTTTTCTCTGCTATAAATTTCATGGCATCATTAACGTTACGTCTTGGTGTTTTTATTGTTTTTCCTTTGGTCTTTTTCTCAATGACAGCAGGAACAGCGTCTTTAGGAAAGAAAAAGGGTTCTAATGGATTTGTTTGGCTCTCAACTTTCTTTTGGAGTTTATTTACTACCCTTGTTTTGTCAGTAGTGGCCGCTCTTGTTTTTAAGCTACTTCCGGTCTCTTTCCCTGTAATAAAAAACTCTTCTATCACAACAGCTAAAGACTCTACCATATATAAGGCATTTGCAGAATTGACAACAAGTAAACTTTCTCTTGCAAATCCTCTTTCATTTAATTCTTTTACAAATTTACTTAAAACAAGTGATATTCTTTTTCCTGTAATGTTTTTGGCTTTGGTTTTTGGTTATGCATTAAGACCAACAAGTGCAGTTATTTACCCAGCATACAATGTTATAAACTCATTAAGCGAAGCTATGTTTAGACTTGCAAGACAAGTATCAAAAATCATGTGGCTTGCAATCTTCTTTATCTCTGGTGCATGGTATGAAACTCTTTGGCTAGATGGTACTGTTTTTGTATCTTTGAACTTCATAGCAATGCTATGTCTTATTGGGTTTGGAACATTTTTAATTATAATTCCTTTAATCTATGCCATTGTAACTGGTTTTAAGAGAAACCCTTATAGACAAATAATAAGACTTCTTTCTTCTTCTACTGCAGCGTTCTTTTCTGTAAACAGTTTGTTTAGTATGCCTGCTCTTTATACTAATTGCCGTATAAATCTTGGAATAAGAAAGAACGTTGTTTCTACGGCTCTTCCTCTCCACGAAATATTAACAAAAGGAGGAAGTGCAATGATGGGAACTCTTTGCTCTTGTTCTCTTGTATTAGCCACAAGCGCAACCATGCCAAGTGTTTCTCAAATTATTACCATAGCTTTAGCTTGTACAGTAGTAAGTTTTGCAAGTAGCTTGCATAGTGGTTATGAAGTTGTATTTTGTATTTCTTGTGCTTTAGGCCTTCTCAATATTGATATTGCAGACAGCATTTCTTCAATTTTTGGAATATTGCCACTTATAAACGGCATTGCTCTTTTGTTTGATACTCTTCTTTCTGGACTTGGAACAAGTTTCACAGCATGTAATCTTAAAGCAGATTGTAACATTGTTGAAAAAGACACTGTATAAACTGTATAAAAAGATTTTTCCAAAAGGATTTTTGTATTATGCATAATAAATTCCTAAACACGTTATTGTTCCTTGCTCAACTGCTTATAACAGCCCTTTGTCTTGTTGTTGCCATAAAAGGATTTTTTCTTTCACAAGATCTTTCTCAAGAACTTCCTTTTTTACAAGTTGGCCTTAGAATTATCATGCTTTTGGTTTTTAC
>CAVDPO010000019.1:0-8546 GCA_963610855.1 Segatella copri | reverse complement strand
GCTATTACAAAAGTAGTATCACAGGAGGAAACCCAGAAAACATCTTTATTGTATGTTTTCTTCTTTCTGCAGCTCTTTCAGAATTTAGAGTTTTTTATTATTTCTCAACTCTAACTCAAATAAAACTTTTGTCAGTAACAGCTCTATCAAAAATCTCTATCTTCTCTGTGCTACTAATATTTCTTTCTCTTATAGGTTTTGGAATTTATTTCCAAAATAATGAACATGGTGCTGTTTCTCTTTTTACTGGGATAAGCATTGCAACAGCAGTATTGCTAAGCCTTTTGTTGCCAACGCCTCTTTCATTCTCAAATCTTTGGAAAATGACACCTTCTTTTTGGATTATTGTCATACTAAGTATAGTAGCTGGTATTGTAAATCTCTTACCTCTTTTTATTGAACCACCCGGAACAGGAACCATTAAACTTCTTTCTTCTCTTCTTTTTGTAATAGGAACCTTTTTAATTTGTTTCTTTGTCGAGCAGTACTTAATACTGGCCGGAACAGGCGCCTTTGTTGTGGGATGCCTACTCAACACAATAGTGCTTACAAGAAATGCCGTAAGACTGTAGGCTAAGGTCTTTGCGCATTAGTAAAACAAGAAATTGGGAGAGATATTATGAAAATAGGTCAATTTGGAGAATCCTTTATCCCTTGCTTTGACGGAGTAGGAAGGGTAATGAAAGCATATGCGGAGAACTTAAGTAAAAAAGGTAACGAAGTGTATGTTATAGCTCCAATGTATGATACAGGCTTTAGAGGCCAATATCCTTATGAAATTGTAGATTTTAGTTCTTTTAGATTTACTCATAAATTACCTTATAGAATTGGATTAAAGTCACTAGACAGGCATTTTGTTTCAAGAATGAAACAAATAGACCTTGATATTTGCCATGTTCATGGACCCGCTTTTGCTGGACAAATTGGATTAAATTACGCAAAACACCATGATATTCCACTCATAGGTTCTTTTCATACAAAATTTTATGATGATATTTATGAAGTAACTGGCTCAAAAACAATAGCAAAGATTAGTGTAAAAGCAATAGCCAATTTTTTTGAAAAATGTGACGAAGTTTGGACTGTTTCTGTTGGTGCCGGAGAAACTCTTAGAGAATATGGATACAAAGGCGACCTTATTGTTATGCCAAACGGGACTGACAAAAGACCATTAAATATTTCTAAAGTTCCAGAAGTGAGAGCAAAATATAGCATCTCTGGAGAAAAACCTGTTTTTCTTTATGTTGGAAGAATTAACTGGAATAAAAACTTACGAAGAATAATAGAATCTTGTGGTCTTCTCAAACAAAAAGGTTTTGACTTTCAACTTGTTTTTGCAGGTCAAGGAATGGAAGAAAAAGAAGTGAAAGAACTTGCTCAAAATTGTGGTATTGAGCAAAACTTGATTTTAACAGGTTTCATCAAAGATGTTGAAATTCTTGATTGCATCTATTCTATTTCTGACTTATTTATTTTTCCTTCTATATACGACAACTCTTCTCTTGCCTTAAGAGAAGCAGCAGCACAGCATACAATGGGGCTTGTTGTTGAGGGTTCTTGCACAGCAGAAGTCATCACAGACGAAGTCAACGGCCTTCTTTGTAAAGACACAAATGAAAGCGTTTGCGATAAAGTCATAAAATTCCTTGAAATGCCACAAGAAAAAAGAAAAGCAATAGAAGATGCTGCATACAACACAGTTTCTATTTCTTGGGAAACTCTTATGGATACAGTTCTTGAAAGATATGACAATCTTATAGACAAATACAAGAAAAAACAAAAATAATTTTAAGTAAGAAGTATTTTAAGTTTGGTTTTAGGCTAATTAGGTAGGGCTCTAGAGTTTAGAGCTTTTTACAGGGAGAGGGAAGAAAAATGAAAGCTTTAATTTTAAGTGCAAACACAGGAGGAGGCCACAACTCGTGTGCTAAAGCCATACAAGAAGTTTTTATATCTCACAATGAAGTATGTGATATCCATGACTGTTTGTCTCTCATTTCTAAAGGAGTTTCAAACACTACTGCTTTTGGTCATATTTTTATCTATAGACATGCTCCTTGGATTATGCATGTAGCATATAAAAACGAGATTAAACAAAGCGAAAGATTATTTAGAAGAAACTCTTTTCTTTCAAAATTCTTAGCTTTAGGCGTTCCAAAACTTTATGAACTAATAAAAGCAAATGACTATGACACAATAATTTGTACCCATATATTTGCAGCGCAAATGATTACAGCTTTGCAAGAAAAATATAAAATTCATTTATTAACAAGCCAAATAACAACAGACTATGGTTGTAGTGCAAATTCCAAAGATACAGACATTGATTTTTATTTTATTCCAGACAAAAGTCTTATAGAGGATTTTATTAGCATTGGCCTTCCTAGAGAAAAAATCTTTGCAAGCGGACTTCCTGTAAAAAAAGAATTTTTTGAAAAAACAAACAAAGAAGAAGAAAAAGAAAAACTTGGCATTCCCAAAAACTACAAACATCTTTTAGTTATGGGAGGTAGTATGGGAGGAGGCCCCATACCAAAAGCAACACAGCTTTTAATTGAAAACCTCAAGAAAGACAATTATTTGTCTGTTGTTTGTGGAACTAATAAGGCCCTTTATGACAAACTTTATAAGAGATATGGCAATAGACCAAATGTACGCATATATGAAGTATCAAACCAAATGCCCCTTTTAATGCATTCTGCAGATCTTCTTTTTACAAAACCAGGAGGACTGACCACAACAGAAGCGTATGCTTGCAACCTTCCAATGGCTCTTCTTAACTACCTTGGAGGATGTGAAACAGACAACAAAGTTTTCTTTACAAAAAAAGGCGGAGCAATAGCAGAAGACGAGCCTATTTCTCTTGTAAAACAAACAATTGCTTTATTAAACGACACAGCTCGTCTTAAAGAGATGTCAACTGCAATGGAAAAGGCCTCTCAAGGAAACCAAATCCCTGAAAACTTCATATATGAAACACTTAAAGAGGCTCATTCAAAAGCGCTTTTGACATTTTAAGAATAAGATTAGGAATAACTTTTACTTCCTTTCTGTCATATGAAATAAGACCGTTCGTTTCTTGCTCTACGTCAGAAAGCTGTGTATAAATTGTAGCTGCTAAACCTTTTTGTTTTGCTGGTATTATTTGTTTCTCATAAAGTTTTACTATAGCTTGTGTTAATTCTTCTTTTGATTTGAGTTTTTTGTATATAAAACTCTTTTTGGCTGTAGTATTAGTATCGTAGCCATAACCACCAAATTCAGAAAGAATAACACATCTTCCTAGCCAGTCTTTATGAAATTTATATGGTCTAAAATATACATGAAGGCTCTTAAAATCCCCTATTCCTTGATCTTGCCAACCTGACGCATGATCTATAGTCCTTGTTGTGTCTAGTTTTTCTATCTCGCCCACAATGCGTTTAGAGTCAAACTGCCCCCATCCTTCATTAAAAGGAACCCACATTGCAATAGACGTAACATTATAAAGGTGTTTTACGGTATCGTAGGCCTCTTTTTCCCAAACTTTTCTTTGCTGGGCATCAAGTCTTGCAAATTTTTCGTATTTATCATCTTTAATATGAGAGCCAAAAATCAAAGGAAAAGTTATTGTTCCAACTTTATACTTTCCGCCCCCTGAAACCATATCTTGCCACACTAACATGCCAAGCCTATCGCAGTGATAATACCATCTTAAAGGCTCAATCTTTATGTGCTTTCTAAGCGTATTAAACCCCAATTTTTTGGCAAGTAATATATCATTTATAAAATCATCATCACTTTTTGGAGTATAATAGCCATCCTTATAATAGCCTTGATCTAACAACCCATGGTGAAAATATGGCTTGTCATTGAGTTTTAGAACATTGTTTCCTTTTTCATCGTTTCCAACACCAAACGTTCTAAGCCCAACATAACTTTTTACTTTATCGCTTTTAACAGTAAGCATAAAATCATAAAGAAAAGGATCTTCAGGAGTCCACAAGAGAGGATTTAGAATATCTATTCTCTTTTTAGAACCTGTCTCAAACGAAGAAGAAATCCCACACGAAGGAATTGAAAGTTCTGCAATACAACTAGAATTATCATTTGTATGAACTTCAATCCAAAAACCTTGTAGATTTGGCGTAATTTCAAAATCTTTTATATACGTTTTTGGGACTTTTTCCATCCACACTGTTTGCCAAATTCCACTTGTTTTAGGATACCAAATTCCACCTGGTGTGCTGCTTTGTTTTCCTCTAGAAATCTCTTTTGTGTCTCCTGGGTCTTGAACCAAAACAGAAAGCTCAAAATCTTTTGAAAAAATACCCTGTTCTGCTAAATCAATACTAAAAGGCAAATACCCACCAATATGTTCACAAACTATTTTGTCATTTATGCGCACAAGCGCTCTATAATCAACTGCACCAAAATGCAAAATAAGTCTTTCTCTTTCAAAATCAACAGGCTCTGGAAATTCAACATGTCGCTTATAACACATAGTTTCATGAGCTTGAAGAGTTCTTCCAACACCGCTGTAGGCGCTCTCTGGAGAATATGGCACATTTATAACGTATTCTTTAAGAGCCTGAGCATTAAAACCTCTTTGCTCCCCTCTTTTTTCAGCATCTGACACAAAAACAAGAGACCATTTGCCATTAAGACAATAGTAACTATCTCTTTTCATTTGCGGACGAGGATATTCACTCAAAGGGATTTTTTCACTTAAAGAGTTTTTTTCATTATTAGAAATCTCACTTACCATAGGGTTAGAATTCTCACTTACCATAGGGGGCCTCTCTTATTTTGCCATAATAACGCACAAATAATGTACCACCGCAATAATATCACAATCTTGCAAGAAACATGCATTTTAGTCGATAATTGTACACAAGATTGCAAGTAGGATTGCAAACGAAATTGCACAAAACTTGCAAACCAATGTGCTAATTACTGGCAAACAAGGAAAACTTAATGCGCGTATTTCTTTTACCAACAACTTTTAACGGCGAAAGCTATGTAAATATCACAGGAAAAGAATACAATTATCTTGTCAACGCATTAAGGCTAAAAAAAGGCCAAAAGCTAATGGGTCGTGACTGCACAGGGGGCCTTTGGGACTTAACAATAGAAGAAATCAACAAAAAAAACCTTATTCTAAGTGCAACAAAAACACAAACTCTCACAGAATACACAGACACACTCCCCCAGGAAAGCCCCCTTAGGACAATAATCTTATACCAATGCCTACCCAAAGGACGCAAAACTAATGACATTATAAAAAAAGCAACAGAAGCAGGAGTAAAGACTATTGTTTTAGTTAAAAGTAAGAATTGCGTAGCAGACTTTACAGGAAAAGAAGATTCAAAACTCTCTCGTTATGATGCAGTCATAAAAGAAGCAATACAACAAAGTGGCTCAACAGTACCCACAACAGTAGAAGGGCCAATAGATATTTCTCAAGTCCCAGCTAATTTTCAAGCAAAAGCAAAAGGAAAACCGTCTTTGGGGCTTATGCTACATCAATGCAAAGTAGAAGAAAACCAAAAAGAACTTGTCTCTTGCATAAGCTCTTTTAAGAAAGAAACACAAGAAGGTATTACAGGCCTTCTTGTAGGCTCAGAGGGCGGTTTTACAGATACCGAGTGTGAAACCTTATTAAATGCCGGTTTTAACGCTGTTTTGCTTAAAACAAACATACTAAGATGTGAAACAGCCTCAATTTACGCAATTGGAGCCATTCAAACACTATTAGAGACTTCTTGTGTATAACTTGTGCATAACTTATTAAAGAAGTTAGAAAAACAACTCTTTTTACTACATTAAAAACACTTAAAAACTTATATAAGTTCTAAATAAAAACAAAACTATGCGAACTAGCATAATTTGTTACAATATAAACAAATATATACTACTACTTGTTTGATTAGTACCAAAAAAGGAATGATTAGAAAACTCAACAAAAAAGGCCTCTTTGCACAAAGAGCCAACAGGTTGTGCATAACTTGTGCAATAGTGTGTGTAATTATTGGACAATTAGCTACTTTTTTCTTATAACATCTAAAAATAGCTAAACAGGAACCTTCTTTTCAAAAAAAGAGCAGGGACACTATGGCCACCTGCTCAATTTCTCACAACACTATGTAAGAGTTACACAAAAAACCTCAATTATTCAGTAAGTACTCGTAGGCTGTCTTACAAGCGGGGTCGTACTTAACGTCTGCTAAAGGTCTTTCTGTAGCATCCATTTTGGTATAATACTCATTTCTTACAAGTATTTGTAAAATGCTTTCTCTAAGACCTGTTGAAGAGTATTCTTTTACAAACTTTGCAACATTATAATCGGTATAATCAGGGTTGTCTTCTACAAATTTTGTTATCTCATCACCGTTTAAGAGAGTTGTATAAGCTTCCAACTCCTCATCTTCAACAGCCAAAGACTCGACTTCAATGTCTGGATGCACGCCTTCTTCGTGAATTTCGTTACCACTTGGTGGAACAAAACTTGCAATTGTAATTGAAGTATAACCATCACCAAATGAAGAGATTTGTTGCATAATACCCTTTCCAAACGTTGTAGCTCCAATAAGAATAGCTCTTCCGTTATCGCGCATTGTTGCAGAAAGAATTTCAGCAGAACTTGCAGAACCTTCATTGATGAGAATTGCAACTTTCACACTTGGATCAACGGCTGTTCCTTCGCTTGCTTTATATACAACATTCCTAGAGCTGTCTTTGTACGAAACAGAAAGAAGTTTCTCTCCACTAATGAACATGTCTGCAATAGAAAGCGTTACATCTACGTCTCCACCAGGATTGTCTCTAAGGTCAATAATTAAACTCTTCATTCCTTGCTCGTCTAAAGAACTCAAGGCCTCTTGTACTGCGGTAAGAGTATTTTGAGAGAATTCAAGAATTCTAAGATATGCAACGCTGCTGTCTATCATTTCATATTCAACAGTTGGAACTGTGATAATTTCACGAGTGAGCGTAAGTGTAAATGAAGTATTTTTTCTCTTTATTGTTATATCAACAGTAGTGCCAACCTCTCCTTTCATTTTGGCAGCACATTCGTTTGCACTCATTTCATCTACTGGCTCACTGTTTATATGAGTTATCATATCGCCAGCCATAAAGCCCGCTTTGGAACTTGGAGTATTTGGGAAAACTTGCGTTATATTACAATACAAAGTACTTTCATCTTCTGGATCTTGATATTCAAGATGTGTTTTTGAAAAATAAATTCCTAGCCCTCCATAGACGCCGGTAATTTGTTCTTCGTACTCCTCAGAGTCATCTGCTGTAATGTAGTAAGAATATTTATCTTCTAATGCATCAAACAACGCAGTGGCCATGGCATCATAAACTGCATCATAGTCAATATCATAGAGATAATTCTTGTTTACATATTGGTACAATCTCTCCAAAGAAGCCATATCTCTAGAGATAATCTCAGCGCCTACTGCAGAAGAAGACTGCTGGATAACTTTGCCAGATGATGAAACATTTTGATACTGTTGATTTCTCAAAAGGTTCTCAAAAATAGCTTGGTCTTCTGGAGAACCGTTTGCAAACACGAATCCTGAGAAGATTGCCACAATTAAAAACAAAACTAATGTTCTTTTCATGGCTGAAATATACAACATTTTTTCAATTACGTAACTTCTAAACCCTTGCAAACAAATATAATCGTCACATAAAAAACATATTTTGCGCTTTTATAGGAGATTTTTAGATTTTCGCAAAAACTTCCTTGGGTTATAGAAGACCTTGGGTTATAGAAGCCTATTTTTAAGCTCTCCTTTATTCACGCTTTTTAAGTAATGTGCTAGAATTCAGCCATGTTGATTTATGTGGATTTCCCCAAATGGATTTCTCCGTTTGTATTTCCATCCCTACCGGTGAGATGGTATGCAGTAATGTACCTTTTAGCTTTTGCAACTTGCTATGTCCTTTTTAGACAACAATGCAAATGCGGGGCATTAAATTACATGAACTCAGACACTTCTTTAACTCTTTTTTGCTACACGATAGGCTTTCTTTTACTTGGCGCAAGACTTTTTTCTACATTGCTATATGAAGGCTCTTGGTATTATTGGACACATCCTTGGATGATTTTTTGGCCATTTAGAAACGGCGTTTTTATTGGACTTCCTGGCATGAGTTACCACGGAGGTGTAATTGGCGCTGTCTTTGGAGGATGGCTTTTTGCACGCAAATATCATTATAGTCTTTTAGATTTAGCCGATACCGTTATAGCCGGCATTCCTTTGGGTTACACTTTTGGAAGACTTGGTAACTTTATAAACGGAGAGCTTTGGGGCAGAGTTACAGGCTCTTCTTACGGAATGATTTTTCCAGATGCTCCTTCCTTTTCAACAACAATATCCTGGGTACGAGAGATTGCAGACAAAATTGGCTTAAATTATGAACTTGGGGATCTTGTTAATCTCCCTCGCCACCCATCACAGCTATATGAAGCTTTTTTTGAAGGCATTTTTCTCTTTTTAATTTTGTGGTTTATCATAAAACCTTTCTCTCAAAAAAAGAGAGAAAAACAAGGA
>CAVDPO010000018.1:1336-4862 GCA_963610855.1 Segatella copri | reverse complement strand
ATGGTTGCTGGTGGCTTGCTAGTTATGTCGTAGACAACGCGGTTTACATGTGGGACTTCGTTTACAATGCGGTTTGAAACTTTCTCAAGAATTTCGTATGGAATACGTGAAATGGAGGCTGTCATAAAGTCGCTAGTTTCTACGCTGCGCAAAGCAACCGTGTAGTCGTAAGTTCTGCTGTCGCCCATAACTCCCACACTTTTAATGTTCGTCAACACTGCAAAATATTGGTTTTTTGCTATACTAATGCCGTTTTGGGACATTGTTTGACAAAAACTTTCAAGTTCACTTCTAAAAATCCAGTCAGCTTCTCTTAAGATTGAAAGCTTTTCTTCTGTAACTTCTCCAATAACTCTAATTGCAAGACCTGGCCCGGGAAACGGTTGCCTGTTTACAAGACTTGAAGGCAATCCTAGTTCAACTCCCAGTCTTCTCACTTCGTCCTTAAATAAAAGTCTTAAAGGCTCTACAATCCCCTTAAAATCAACATTAGAAGGAAGTCCTCCTACGTTGTGATGGCTTTTGATTACAGCAGAATTTCCTAAGCCAGATTCAATGACATCGGGATAAATTGTGCCTTGAACAAGATAATTCACAATCCCAATGCTTTTGGCTGTTTCCTCGAAAACTCTTATGAATTCTTCACCAATGATTTTGCGTTTTCTTTCTGGGTCTGTTACTCCGCTAAGTTTTTCAAGAAAGCGCGCTTTGGCATCTACTCTTATAAAATTAATTGGATACTTTGAGAAAACAGCCTCAACCTGGTCTCCTTCGTCTTTTCTAAGAAGTCCATGGTCGACAAAAACACATGTTAAATTTTTCCCAATGGCTTGCGACATGAGAGCAGCTGCCACAGAGCTATCAACACCACCAGACAAGGCAAGAAGCGCTTTAGACGAGCCGATTTTTTCTTTTAAGCTCTGAATTGAAGTCTTCATAAAGTTGGCCATGGTCCACGTTGGAGAGGCTTTTGCAACATCCAAGACAAAAGCTTTCAAGATTTCAAAACCATGTACTGTGTGATTTACCTCTGGATGGAACTGAACTGCATAAAACTTCTTTATTGGATTTTCAAATGCTGCATACGGGCATGCTAGTGTTTTTGCAGATGGCTTAAATCCTTCCGGTAGCTTTTGTACGCTATCTCCATGGCTCATCCAAACAATGTCTTCACTTGGTATATCTTTGAATAGTAGGGAATTTTTATCAAAACTGGTTTCTGTTTTTCCATATTCTCTTGATGCAATAGATGGGGCTGGCACTACTTCTCCGCCAAGAGAGTATGCCATAATTTGAGCACCATAACAAATGCCCAAAATTGGAATGTTAAGCGAGAAAATAGCAGGATTTGGCTTTGGCGAGCCATCGTTGTATACACTAGATGGGCCACCTGTGAAGATGATTGCTTTTGGATTGTATGCCTTGATATCTTCTATTGACCAGTTAAAAGGATGCACTTCGCAGTACACGTTCATTTCTCTAACTCTACGAGCTATAAGCTGATTATATTGTCCACCAAAATCTAGAACTAGAACCTTGTCAAGGGTTCCTTTATTAATGTTATTGCTCATTTCTCTTGCTCCCTAAAGTTACTTTCTAAAGCTGCTTTCTAAAACGAATAATTCCGTCATCCACAGAATCAATTATTGCAAGAGATCTAAGGTTAACTCCGGCACTTCTAAGTTTATCGCCACCGCCTTGGAATCCTTTTTCTATTGCAATTCCAATTCCCTCTAGGTGAGCACCTGTTTTCTCAACTATGTGTATAAGCCCTTTTAAGGCCTCTCCGTTTGCAAGAAAGTCATCAATTATAAGAACATTGTCAGTAGGTTTTATCATTCCTGCTTCTACCATAAGCGTTACAGATTTGTTGTATGTATATGAGTGTATTTCACTGCATACTAGACCGCCCTCAATGTTGTCGCTCTTGGCTTTTTTCGCAAAAAGCATTGGTATGTTATAAATGTAGGAACATACTGTGGCAAGAGCAATTCCACTGGCCTCTGCAGTTAAAATGAGAGTAACTTTATCAAGATTGAAGTACTTTCTAAACTCTTCTGCTATTTTGGACATAAATGCGGTGTCGACACGGTGGTTTAGAAACGAGCCGACCTTAATGATGTTTCCAGGAAGGACTTTGCCTTCCTCCAATATTCGTGCTTCTAATTCGTCCATACAAGACTATTGTGCAAAACGCCCATGTATGTCAATTAGGAAAACTGTTATATTGTTGCTAAAAACTTTGTTTTGTATAAAGATATCATCCGTGAAAAAGACTGTTCTAATTTTTATTTTGGCCTTTATTGTTCTCTCTGCGGTGCCGGCTCTTGACTGGGGCTTGGATATAGCTTTGGGAGTCCCGTCATATATTGGCCTAAACCTTAAAAAAGGAAGTTTTGAGTTCAACTTTGGCATAAATACCACTTTTGGAGTTGGAGGTCTTTTAACATCCTGTTTTATGGACAATTACATATCTACCAATATGACACCACTAGAGAAGTTCTCATATGGAAATAAACTTATCAATGGTCTTTCTTTAGGTGTTTACTATACAGTCTTAGACTCCTCTTCTTTCAACGTTCTCCTTGGTTCGAATGTAACAGCTCTTCATGTTTCTAGCGAGGAAGGAATTATAAACCATTTTACAAAAGGAGACCTTGTGCTTTTCAATGTAAATGCTAAAGCCTCTTTTCAATTCAGCCATAGCGACATTAGTCATAGCAGTATCTTCTTAAAAGCGGGTTTTCCTCTTTTTGCTTATATAAATTATGGAGGAGACAAAAATAATACAAATTATTTACCTTTTGATTTTTGGGCATTCATCCCTACTGCAATTATAGAAGTAGAAGAAGGAAATTATATAGACATAAAGGCTACACAGTTGGCTCTTATTTTTATTGCACTAGACTTCAAAATTGGCTACTGCATAAGTTTTTAGGAATAAAAAATGAAAAATTTGTTGCTAGTTTTGCTCTTAATTTCTCTTGTTTTGACCTCTTGCCAGCAATTTGAGTTGACAGAGGAACAAGCATCCTATGAAAGTGTTGTATTCATTGGCGTTGATGGTGCAGGCTATTGGCTTGGTGAAGCAGAAGGCTTTAGCGATATTTTTTCAACAAACTCTTCATGGACAACCAGTGCAACATGTGAGATGCCATCTGCAAGTGCACAAAACTGGGGCTCTTATCTTCATGGCGTAAGCCCTGCAGTTCATAAATGTGTCAATGCAAGCATTGCATGCGAGCGCTTTCCTTATTCACAATATCCAAGTGTTTTTAAGATAATCCATGAAGTATATCCAACCGCAAAACTTGCCTCTTTTGCACAATGGAATGCTATCAATTATGGCCTTGTTGAGACCTCTGCAAAAGTATACAAATCTTCAGACAAACGCTTTTGCTCAACTGTCCATTCAACTGACGAAATAGAAGAAATGGCCATTGAATACATATCTAAATATTCTCCAACTTTCTTTTTTATTCACATTGAGGATGCCGATACCGCTGGACATTCAAAAGGCTATGGC
>CAVDPO010000018.1:430-1326 GCA_963610855.1 Segatella copri | reverse complement strand
CTATGGCTCTGCCTACCATCTTGCTGCGGTTCAAAAAGACGTTGAATTTATAAAGAAAATTGATAGCCTTCTTGATTACGACAAAACTCTTCTCATAGTAGCAACAGACCATGGTGGAATTGAAAATAATCATGGAGGAGATACTGAAGACGAGAGAAAAATCACAATTGCAATCAAAGGTCATACCATAAAAGAAAGTACTCTCTCTTCGTCTGTCATGCCTAAGGATATTGCACCAGTTATTCTAAAAGCCTTAGGTATAAAAAAGCCATCCTTCATGGAAGGCGAGATTCCTCAAGATTTAACAATCTAGAAAGGGTGCAAAACGCCCATGTATGTCAATTAAGGTATATAAGAGGTTTTTGCAAAACTGTCTTCATAAATCTTGTCTTTGCCTTTACGGCTAAAAGAGCATTTCTATACTTTTGAAACTGTCTATACTGTCTGAGCGGTCTGTACGAACTGAGCGGTCTGTACGCTCCAAAACGGTCTGTTTCTAAGTGATAAAAGAAAAATGTGAATGAAAGTATGTCTTTTTTTGTATGTATTAAGTAGATGATTTTTATTTCAATAGGAGCCAATTTATGGATATTGAAGATTTAAAAAAACAACTATTTACACCAAGCAAAGCTGAAGTCTTAAGAGGAGGTAAATCCAACAAAGGGACAATAGAGAAAAATGGGCGCTTTTATCATGTTGTTCAAAGAGGTAGAAACCGAGAAAATATTTATGACGATAGAAGTGCTCGTTACAGGCACGATCTCTTATGTGGCCAATGTTTGAAAAATGGTGTTGGAGTTTTATTTTCAGTTGTAATGCCTAACCATACACATGATTTGTTATATTCAGAAAGCTGGGATAACATATCAAAAACACTAAAAAGCACTAATACTCAA
>CAVDPO010000018.1:0-420 GCA_963610855.1 Segatella copri | reverse complement strand
ATATTGCGATTAAAAATATACGTCATCTTGGAATTGCAGGTAAGTACATTTATGAAAACTTTGCAGAATATGAGAGACAAAATAAATTTGTTCCGTTTAGTTGCTTCTTTGGGATGAGAAACGACTATCTTCCTGTTCCTCCATACAGAAAAGACTTATATGAATTTATTTACGGGCTAGATATACAGAATTTGTGCTCTTTTTTTGAGAGAGCATCTACTAAAGATATTGAAAAACTCATGGAGAATCGTTTTTCTTCTTTTTCAAAAACCGATTTTGATGCCTTATTCAAAATAAATCCATCTCTTCCTTGGCTGTTTAGTGATTAATCACCCTCCAATAACAGCCTTCTCTTCAAACAGACCGCTTTGGAGCGTACAGACCGCTCAGTTCGTACAGACCGCTCAGACAGCACAGAGC
>CAVDPO010000017.1:0-2507 GCA_963610855.1 Segatella copri | reverse complement strand
GTTAATGACGTCGTATATCCATAATTGTTAGCTGTATACTTTCTTGGTTTTTATAGTAGTTACGCCCCATCTTAAATACCACATCAACAATTTCACCTTCGTCAAAATCTTTACCAACTTTTTGTCCTGCTGACCAATAGACACTTGGCCATTGGTTTCTTCCATAAGACAGTGAAAGTCTTAGATGTGAACTTGATGCATCTTTTGAGTTTTGCATTGAAACAATGCTTTCAATTCTAGCACCTTCTATAAGGAAAACGATTTGTCCATTTTGCTCGCCATATGGCTCAAAACGTTCTACGACTTTCATAATGTTTTGGCTAAATTCGTCCTCTCTAAGAACTGTATCAATAGTTATTGTTTCATCTTCTTCATTTGAAGGGCAGTCCATGTAGTCAACGTCATCTGATATACGAATAGAAAGCTCATCTACTTTAGCCCAATCAAGAGAAAAACCTCCAGCACAAGCATGCCCACCATAGTCAATAAAAAGATCACTGTAATGAGAAAGAAAATCATGGCAATTGAAATTGGTCTTACTTCTCATTGAGCCTATTGCTCGCTCATCATTAGTTTGTGTTATGACAACTGATGGGCATTTGAAAAATTTTAGAAGTCGTGTTGCTATAATGCCTGTTATTCCTCGTGGAATGTCCTTATCAATGACAAGTACAAGTTTTGTGCCAAAATTTTCAAAACTGCGTTTTGCTTTTGGTTGTAACTTGTTCCATGCATCTTCTCCTAATTTTTTTCTTTCTTCGTTAAGTTCTAGGAGCTTTCTTGCATAGTCCATTGCCTGCATTTGGTCCTGACATAAAATCATGTCAATTGCAATATTGGGTTTTCCAAGTCTGCCAGATGCATTCATAGGTGGAGAAATGCTCCAACCAATATCAGTAGTGGAGAGGTGCTTTCCTAGTAAGTTCAACAATGAAAGATAACATCTAAGAGGTTCTCTTGGATTATTTTCAAGTACTTTTAGACCTGTCTTTACGATAATTCTATTTTCATCAGCCATTGGCATGAGATCGCTCACAGTTCCAATTGCAACTAAATCCATTATGTTGATGTATTCTTTGTACAAAGAAGGAGATGTGGCTCGTATGTAAGCACAAAAAAGTCCTACGAGAGTATCTAGTTCACTTCGTACTTGAGTGTATTTAGCAAAACGACTAACAGAATTTAATGCAAAAAGAGATTTTCCTCTAACTTGAGGCAGTGTTTTTTCAAATTCACTTCTAAGCTCTGTTACAAAGATATCGGCTTTTGGAAATGCTTTTCTAAGCTGAATAATCTCTTCATCTTTATCTAGCACATAAACAGGCAAGTTACAGTCTAAGAATTTTAGAAGTCTACTGTTATATTCTGGCAAAACTTCAGGGATGACTTCTTCTGCAATACGTCCTGTGATTTCCATATTTTCAATTTTTGCAGCTTCTATTACGACGGTTCCATTTCCGGGGTAAGAATGCAGTAAAATAATGGGCGTTTTGTAGAATTTTGTATTTGAAAATCGCATTGCCCAAATACATTTTGCTACAACACCAACTCCAGCAAGATGTGCAAAAGGATAGCCACAACCTTCAACTTTGGGATCTATTAATGCTCCCGCAGGAGGTAATAGTTCTCCTGGTATGTGGTGGTCTGTAACAAGCACATCAAGGCCATGGCTTTGAGCAAAATCAATTTCTTCAAAACAAGAAATCCCACAGTCAACAGTTATTGCAAGTGTTATGCCATCATCTATTGCTTTTTTTATATTGTCTATAGTAACGCCATAAGGTTCATCACCCATAGGAACTGTATAAGATGTTTCTAATCCCATGCTTTGGAGCTCTGTAACAAGTAAGGCTGTACTTGTAATGCCGTCAACGTCTCTGTCTCCAAAAACTCTAATTTTCTCTTTATCTTCTATAGCTTGATGTATTCTGTCGCAAAACATTTCCATGTCTTCGAACAAGAATGGGTTGTGTAAAAATGAAACATCATTTTCCATGTAGAATTTTGCTTCATTTGGCTCTTTAATTCCTCTACCTGCAAGGATTTTGGCAGAAACCAAATCTACATTATACCTTTCTTGGAGCGTCTTTATATCATCATATTGTGCTTGTCGTACTTTCCATTTCATTGATATTTCCTGCTCTATTGCACAGCATTCGTTACAAAAGAATAAAAAAAATAAAGCTTAGGTTCAACTCTATTTCAAGTATTTCTCTATGAGCCAATCGACATATTTTGTTTCTAAGGGCTTTGTTGCACATTCGTAAGTTATTATAAGATTTTCTCCTTGATAGTAATCTCCTTGTGCATATTGATGCAACCTACTTATACATGCCGCACAATATTGAGGATTGTCCATCATTCCAAAGTGTTCCCACAAATATTCTTTTCTTGTCCGTTTATTTAAGACGGTAAAATCGGGATAAAAAATATCGGTTAAACTTGTTGAAGTTGGTGCTTCGTAGTGATACGGTATTCCCGCCATGTAAAGACGATCTGCAATGATT
>CAVDPO010000016.1:1945-3284 GCA_963610855.1 Segatella copri | reverse complement strand
GTTCAACAGTGGTGCAACAACGATTGACCAAATACTTGAAAGTGCCAAGGAAAATAGCCCATCATACCAAAATATACTTCTTAATTACGAGAATGGGTTATTGTCTATTGCTCAACTTGAGGAAGATGACAAAGTAAGTGTTTCTGTTAATGCAAGTGCTTCACCTTTAGTGCAGGCAAACACAGACAATGTTGCACTTAATTTAGACCTCACGTCTGTGCAAGTAACACTCCCAAATGATGGAAAAACAACATTTAGTGGGAACGTATCTCTTACGACTAAGTACAAAACAGGAGCAACTTCAATTGGTGGAGGCTTGGGACTTTCACACACTTTTGATTTTTCTGGATATACTAATGACATCGTAGATGATATAAATTATGCATCTACAAAATATACGACAGAACGCACTCGCAAAATGAGTGAACTTAATTTTGAAAAGATAGTTCTCTCTTCTATATCATCTATATTGAGTGCAGAGAGTTCTATTAAGCAAGCTGAGTTTAATATTGAAAAACAGCAAACAGCTTTTGATAAGCTTGTTGCTCTTAAGACATATACAGAAGAGAGTAGTGTTTATATAAACACATTAAATACATTAAACTCTCTCAAAAGTTCACTTGAAGCTAGCAAAGAACAATATAATCAGCTTATAAATCAATATAAAACATTGACAGGGCTAACCTGGGATGGTGTAGATGGCTTGGAGGCTCCAAATCTTAGTCTTACAACGTACGAGGATGGAAATACAGAAGTCTTAATTCAGGCTTTGAATGTACAAAGCAGTGAAGAAACCTACAAGAAGGCAGTTGCGAATGCTAATCCTTCGTCTTTGAAAACAAACCTTTCTTTTTCAATAGATGATGATAAAAAAATCTCTCTTGGAGGTTCTGCCCAATATAATGCAAAAAACTGGGATGTAAGCATTACTCCTACATTTACAATTTCAAGTGGGACAGTTACACCTGCGGTTACTATTTCTGGAAGTTGGAAAAACGACACATCTTCAAGCGATAGTGAAATAAATAAAGCTCTAAATAATGCAAAAGTTGCAACAAATAGCTACTTAGAGACGTTGTCAGAGTACCAAGAAGAATCTTCAAGCTATGCATTGAGAATTCTTCAATACAATAGCAAACTTTCACAAGCACAATCAAATTTGGATTACAAAAAGACGCTTTTAGATAATACTCAGGCTTTGTATGATTTGGGTTTAGAGACAGTAGAAAATCTTAAAAGTGCAGAGCTTGACTATTCTCTAAGTCAAACAGATTACTTGACAGTGATCCTTGATGGGCTTTCACTTGAACGTGATTTGGAAATCTTTGCATTGTAATGT
>CAVDPO010000016.1:0-1883 GCA_963610855.1 Segatella copri | reverse complement strand
TTGTAATGTTGGTTTTGTAAAAACTCTTTAGAAAGGAATTTAGATATGGATAAAAAAGAAGAAGTATTGAGCGAGAGCGAGAGACAGGAAAGAAAACTTAGACAAGCCCAAGCAGCTAGAAAGAGAAAAAAAAGAATTAAGACATTTATTGGTTGGCTTGTTGTTATATTTATTGTTGCGTTAGTTTTGTTTTGGTTCCTAAAAATGAAAAAGGATAGTGAGGCACAAATTGAGGCTCTCCAAAATTCAAATACAAATATTGAATACACTGTAACTAAGAGCAATTATGTCAAATCAATTGATGTTTCTGGTAATGTAGAAGCTTATGATAAACAGGAAGCTAACTTTAGATCTTCTGGTGCTGTTACTGGTGTTTTTGTTAAGGTTGGAGATAAAGTTACAAAAGGGCAAGTTCTTGCAACTATAGATGACACAGACCAGCAATATAACCTCAAACAAATTGAAGACCAAATTGCTGAAGCAAAAATTAGTGGTTCTATCAAGAGTCTTGAATCATTGGAACTTAAGAAAACAAATGCAGAGGAGCAGCTTTCTTATACAACACTTACAGCTAACTTTGACGGGATAGTATCTAAGGTAAGCATTAGTGAGAATGACTATGTTGAAGCAGGTACTGCTGTTATTACAATAATTGATGTAAGTAAGCTTAAAACTACTGTTGAGATTGATGAAATTGACATGCAGTATATAGAGGAAGACCAAACAGCAACGCTTTCATTTGATTCTCTTCCAGGTCAAAGCATAGAAGCGTATATTTCATATATTCCAATGGAAGGGAGATATACAAACCAAGGAATTGGTGTCGTTGATGTTGAGATGACCATTGACAACCCTCCTACGGGGCTTAGAACAGGCTTTACGTTTACGGGTTCAATTGATCTTGAGCAAGATGTTGAGATGCTTTTAATTCCATCTGCTTCTGTTTCTACAGAGCGTGGAGGAAGAACATTTGTTACAGTCAAAAAGGCCAATGGCTCCACAGAAAGAAGAAATGTAACTATTTCATATCTTGGAGAGGGCTATAGCCAAGTTCTTTCTGGCTTAAGTGAAGGTGAAATTATCACATACCAAACATCAAATAATGGTGGTGGATTTGGAATGATGAGAATGGGAGGAGGGTTCTAATGGCTCTTAGTGTCATAGAGCTTGTTAATGTAAGACGATACTACTTAGTTGGTGAATACCTAGTAAAAGCCTTGGATGATGTGTCTTTAACAATAAATAGAGGCTCTTTTACAGCTATAATGGGTCCCAGTGGTAGTGGTAAGTCTACTCTCATGAATCTTATTGGATGTCTTGATACTCCAACAAGTGGTTACATAACAATTGGTGGAGAGCTAACAAACGGAATGGACGAGGGAGAACTTGCATTTATTCGTAACCAAAGGATAGGTTTTGTTTTTCAACAGTTCAACCTTTTAGGGAAACTCAACGCTCTTGAGAATGTTATGACTCCAATGGTTTATTCTCTTGTTCCTCATAAAGAGCGGAGAGCAAGAGCTGAGGCAATGCTTGAAAAAGTTGGTCTTAAAGACAGAATGAAGCATCTTCCAAGTGAGCTTTCTGGAGGACAAAAGCAAAGAGTTGCTATAGCGCGGGCTCTTGTCAATGATCCTGATATCCTACTTGCAGATGAGCCCACAGGGGCTCTTGATACAAAAACAGGTCATGAGGTCATGGATCTTTTTCAAAAGTTAAATGAAGAAGGGCGAACAATCGTCTTTGTCACACATGATAGAAAACTTGGGTTCCAATGTCGCGACCAAGTCTTTATTCAAGATGGAAGGATAGTAGAAGAAGATGTTACTCGAGAACTTTAAACTTGCAATAAAAAGTATGGTTACAAGTAAGATGAGAACATT
>CAVDPO010000015.1:7729-29464 GCA_963610855.1 Segatella copri | reverse complement strand
GGTCTTATTCTTTCGGTTATTTGGAATTTTACGCTTAATAGAAAGTTTACATTCAAAAGTTCAAACAATGTTCCAATTGCAATGCTTAAAGTTTTTGGCTTTTATTGTGTTTTTACACCACTATCAACACTTTTGGAGAAATATCTTACAACTGGACCACAATGGAACGAGTATATAGTTACTCTTTTGAACATGATTATCAATTTTGTTACAGAGTATTTATTTGATACATATGTTGTCTTTAGAGGCTCTATTGATACCAACAATCTTGCAAAAGAAGAAGTCCTTGAAGGCAGTTTTACAAAAACCTCATGAAAGAGCTCTTTACTTCACAACAAAACTCACAAGTTTGTTTGGAACAACAATTTCTTTAAGAACGGCAGCACCATCAAGGTAACGCTTAACATTCTCATTGTCTTTTGCTAAAGCTATCATCTCTTCTTTGGATGCGTCCTTTGCAATAGTAAGTTTTGCACGAACTTTGCCGTTTATTTGAACAACAATAGCAACTTGTGCATCAATAGTGAGCTCTTTGTCATAAACTGGCCACTTCTCATTTGCAATAGAAGGACTGTGTCCTGCTCTTTCCCATAACTCTTCTGCCAAGTGTGGAGTATAAGGGCTTAACATTAAAACAAAAGGCTCCCATGCTTCACGAGGAAGATTGTCAAGTTTTGACAAGTCACTAACGTAAATCATCATTTGGCTTATAGCTGTGTTAAAGTTCAAAGAAGAAGTGTCTTCTGTAACTTTCTTTATTGTCTTATGAAGGCTCTTCATTAAATCTAAAGGAGCTTTTTCATCAACAATAGTTTTTTCTTCTGCAAGGCGCCAAATCTTATCAATAAAACGCCAAACCCCGGCTATGCCAGATGTAGACCATGGCTTTGAAGCTTGTAATGGGCCCATGAACATTTCATACATACGCATAGTGTCTGCACCATATTCTGCTTCTACTTCATCTGGGTTTATGACGTTCTTTAAGCTCTTTGACATCTTTGCAATAACACGCTCAAGAACCTCTCCTGTGTTCTTATCCACAAACACGCCAGGCTCTTTTTCAATGACTTGATCTGCTTGCACTAGCACTTTATTTGCTCTTTGATATGCAAAAGAGGTTATCATTCCTTGATTTATAAGACGAGCAAAAGGCTCTGGAGTTGACACTACTCCAAGGTCAAAAAGCACCTTGTGCCAAAATCTTGCATAAAGAAGGTGAAGTACTGCATGCTCAGAGCCTCCCACATAAAGATTGACAGGCATCCAGTATTTTTCTTTTTCTGGGTCAACAAATCTTTCTTTGTTGTGTGGGTCTATATAACGCAAGTAATACCAACAAGAACCACCCCATTGAGGCATTGTATTTGTTTCTCTTTTTGCTGGAGCACCACATTTTGGACACTTACAATTTACCCAGTCTGCCATATTTGCAAGGGGGCTTTCTCCTGTACCTGATGGCAAATAACTGTCAACTTCTGGCAACTTGAGAGGAAGCTCGTCTTCTGGAACAACGACAGTTCCACAATGAGGACAATGCACCAAAGGTATTGGCTCTCCCCAGTAACGTTGTCGACTGAACACCCAGTCACGAAGTTTGAAATTTACTGTTTTATGCCCAATTCCTTTTTCTTCAAGAAAAGAAAGCATCTTTTCAATAGCGTTAGCCTTGTTTAAGCCATCAAGGAAGCCACTATTTACGTGAATGCCGTCTTCTGTCCAGGCTTGAGTTTGCACATCTACTTCGCTTTTGAGAACTTCTATAATAGGTAGACCAAATTTTTTTGCAAATTCCCAGTCGCGTGTATCGTGTGCAGGAACAGCCATAATTGCGCCCGTTCCGTAGGAAATGAGTACGTAGTCTGCAATCCAAATTGGGATTTCTTTGCCATTAACTGGATTGATTGCATAACTTCCAGAAAACACTCCAGTTTTCTCTTTTGCAAGGTCTGTACGGTCCAAGTCACTCTTCTTGGCAGCCTCTTTGATATACTTTTCAACTTGGTCTTTTTGACAAGCGGTTGTGAGCTTTTTAACAAGTGGATGCTCTGGAGAGACTACCATGTACGTTGCACCAAAGAGTGTGTCACATCTTGTAGTAAACACTTCAAGCTTGCCATCTTCATCTTTCTCCAAGCCTTTCACTTGAAACAAGACTAATGCGCCCTCACTCTTACCTATCCAGTTTCTCTGCATTGTTTTGACAGCTTCTGGCCAATCTACAAGGTCCAAATCGTCTAAAAGTCTTTGGGCGTACGCTGTAATTTTGAGCATCCATTGTCTAATGTTCTTCTTCTCTACTTGTGCACCGCAACGCTCGCAGTGGCCTTCTTTGACTTCTTCGTTAGCAAGTCCTGTTTTGCAGGTTGGACACCAGTTAATTGGAGCTTGTGTCTCGTATGCAAGACCTTTCTCATAGAGTTTTTCAAAAATCCACTGAGTCCAGTGATAATAGTCTGGGTCACAAGTGGAAATTTCTCTATCCCAGTCGTAACAAAATCCAAGACTCTTTATTTGACGACGGAACGTATTTATATTCTTTTCTGTTGTAATTGCGGGGTGCGTTCCTGTTTGTATTGCGTAGTTTTCAGCTGGAAGTCCAAACGAGTCAAACCCCATTGGGTGCAAAACGTTGTAACCGTTCATGCGAAGGTACCGGCTATAAATATCAGTTGCTGTGTAGCCCTCTGGATGTCCTACATGAAGACCTGCTCCTGATGGATATGGGAACATGTCAAGAATATATGCCCTCTTTTCTTTTGGATATGAAGGGTCTTCTGTTACAGAGAATGTTTTATGCTCTGCCCAATACTTTTGCCACTTAGGTTCTGTTTCATTAAATGGATATTTGCTCATGGGTTAATATGTTAATTACATTGATGTTTTCAATCAATATGTTGCAATAACACTTGCAAAGTGTATCTTTATCGTGTTCAAATTGTTTTACAAACGGTTGAGAATAAGTGAAAGAAAAACAAAAATGAGGTGAATACGTGAAAAAGTGGTTATTGTTGGCAATTTATGCCCTTGATGTAGCAGGTTGCCTTGTTGCAATAAAGAAAAAAGACGCTCATGGGTACGCTCTAACTAAACCCTTTTTAATGCCACTGTTATGCGGTCTTTACCTTATGTTCTTACCAGAAGCCTTAAGGCTAGAAAGCTATCAAAAATTTGCAATTCTAGCTTTGTCTTTCCACACATTAGGAGATATTTTACTGCTGTTTCCTCGAGACAAATCAAAAAACGCCTTTTATGCTGGGATGTTGTCTTTTTTTATTGGGCACATAATGTATTCAATATGGTTTAGAGTATCTCCGGTAGGACACTCTTGGAAAGTAGCATTAATAACATTTTTTATTGTCGTTTTATGTGAATATGGACTGTATAGACAACTCATGTTAGGCCCAAGGCGTTATGCGCCAAAACTGCTACCATATTCATGGGCTCTTTCAATTTTAGCTATCTCTGTTGCAAGCACTTTTGGCAATGGTTCTAAAGCTATTGCAACGCTTATCTCTCTTGTTGGTGTGGCTCTCTTTTGTTTTTCTGACTACTGCATTGAAAGAAGACTTGTTAGAATGCCTCTCTTTGGGCAAATGACAGTCATGACAACTTATATTACAGGACAAACTCTCATAGTTTGTGGAATGTTAATTCTTCAATTACTGTAGAGTTCAATTACTGTAGAGGTTTGTGCAAAACCTCTTTAGCGCCTTTGTAGCTAAAAAGCCAAATATTAGATATAATTGGCATTATGGCAGACAAAATAGACAAAGAACTAAATAAAAACAACACAAACAAACCCATATATGATGAAGATGCAATAAAAACAATGTCTCCATTAGAGCACATAAGGCTTAGACCCGGAATGTACATTGGACGACTTGGCAATGGAACTCATGTAGATGATGGAATTTATGTTCTCATGAAAGAAGTCATTGATAACAGTATAGACGAGTTCATCATGGGTTGTGGCAACCGTATAACTATAAAACTAGAAGACAATAAAGTAAGTGTTAGAGACCATGGAAGAGGAATACCTCTTGGAAAAGTCATAGACTGCGTATCTGAAATAAACACAGGCGCTAAATATAATGATGATGTATTCCAATTTAGCGTGGGCCTTAATGGAGTTGGAACAAAAGCTGTCAATGCTCTAAGCTCGTGGTTTCATGTTAAATCTTTTAGAGATGGGCGCTATTTTGAGGCATTTTTTAAGAAAGGACTTTTAACAGAACAGCACGAAGGTGACACAACAGAGCCAAACGGAACTCTTACAGAATTTATCCCAGACGTTGAAATTTTTGGACAGTACCAGTTCAATGATGATTTTATAGTCAAAAGACTCAATAACTATTGTTACCTTAACACAGGACTAACTCTTGATTACAACAAGAGAATTTTCAAAAGCCAACACGGACTTTTAGACTTACTTGATAGAGAAGTTGAAGATAATGGCATATATCAAATAATTCATTACAGAGGAAAAACGTTAGAATTTGCTTTCACTCATACAAGAGAATACAGTGGAGAAACTTATTTTTCTTATGTAAATGGCCAGTACACAAGTGATGGGGGAACACACCAAGCTGCATTCAAAGAAGGAATACTTGCCGGTGTAAAAGAATTTTTCAAAAAACCACAATGGGCCCCGCAAGATGTACGCGAGGGAATTGTTGGCGCTATTTCTATCAAAGTACAAACCCCGGTTTTTGAAAGCCAAACAAAAAACAAACTTGGCAACACAGAAGTACGCATGCCAATTATAAACGAAGTCAAAGAAGCAATAATTGATTTCTTGCACAAAAACCCAGAAGAAGCGCAACTTCTCAACCAAAAAATTTTGACCAACGAAAATATTAGAAAGAAACTCACAGAGGTCAAAAAAATTGCAAAAGAGAACGCAAAAAAGATTTCTATTAACATTCCAAAACTAAAGGATTGCAAGTTCCATTTGGGACAAACCGGCCCACACGCAGACATGGGCGAGCGCTCAATGATATTCTTAACAGAGGGCGATTCTGCATCTGGCACACTCAATACAGCGCGCGACGTAATGACACAAGCTGTCTTTAGCCTTAGAGGTAAACCGCTTAACACAAATGGCATGTCAATGAGCGATATGTACAAAAATGCAGAACTTTACAATGTCATGGCAGCACTTGGAATTGAAAACGGCCTTGATGGACTGCGCTATGGTAAAGTAATTTTTGCAACAGATGCCGATATTGATGGCTTTCACATTAGAATTTTACTCTTAACTTACTTTTTGAGCTATTTTGAAGACTTAATTAATGCCGGACGAGTGTGGATTTTAGACACTCCTCTCTTTAGAGTAAGAAATAAAAATGTTACCACTTACTGCTTTTCAGAAGAAGAAAGAGACAACATGATGAAGCAAATAAGAGGCTCAGAAGTCACACGTTTCAAAGGGTTGGGAGAGATATCGGCCAAAGAGTTTGGACAATTCATTGGAGAAGACATGCGCCTTATTCCAGTAACAATAGACAGTCTTGCAGAAGCAAAAAAAGCTATGAATTTTTACATGGGCAAAAACACTCCTGAAAGACGCGATTTCATAATGGAAAACTTGGTATAAGGGAAGGCACAACATGGCAAACGCAAAAGAGATTTTTAGAAGAAACTTCATAGAATATGCCTCCTATGTAATCAAAGATAGAGCAATTCCAGACATTGAAGATGGTCTCAAACCTGTTCAAAGACGTATTTTGCATACACTTATAGAAATGGATGACGGTCGTTTTAACAAAGTTGCAAACGTTGTAGGTTCAACTATGCACTACCACCCACATGGAGATGCTTCCATATACAGTGCTCTTGTAAATCTTGCAAACTGCGACCTTTTCATAGAAAAACAGGGAAATTTTGGAAACTTCATGACAGGAGATGGCGCCGCAGCTGCCCGTTATATTGAGTGCCGTCTACTTCCATTTGCAAAAAAAGTTTTATACAACCCAGAAATAACAAATTATGTGGAATCATACGACGGTCGTGGCAAAGAACCAGTATCGTTTCCTGCAAAAATTCCAGTAGTCTTAATCCAAGGCACAGAAGGCATTGCTGTTGGAATGTCAACTAAAATCCTTCCCCACAATGCACTTGAAGTCATTGATGCACAAATAGCTGCAATTAAAGGAGAGCCTTTCTCTTTATATCCAAACTTCCCTGGTGGTGGCATCATGGATGTTTCAGACTACCAAGATGGACTTGGAAGCGTTGCTATAAGAGCAAAACTAGATACATCCAATGCAAAAAAGATAATCATTGAAGAACTTCCTTTTGGAGTTGACAGTGAGAGCATGATCCACTCTATAGAAGATGCAATAAAGAAAGGCCGTCTCAAAATTCAAAGTGTAAGTGATTTTACTGCTGACAAAGTAAATATTGAAATTTCTTTAGCAAAAGGCACATATACAAAAGATATTGTAGATGCTCTATATGCTTATACTTTGTGCGAGCAAAAGATATCTGTTAACTGCCTTGTTATTAAAGATAAACTACCTCATGTTTGCACAGTTTCTGACATTGTAAATTATCATGCAAAACACATAATTGATGTCTCAAAAGCAGAACTTGAAGTAGAAAAAGGCCACCTTTATGACAAACTACACTATCGTACGCTTGAAAGAATTTTTGTAGAAGAGCGCATTTATAAGCGCATTGAGCAAAAGAGAACTCAAGAAGCTGTAGCCAAAGCTGTTAAAGATGGTTTTGAACCATACCGCGACCAGCTTGTTAGAGAAGTGTCAGATGACGACGTTGAGCGCCTTTTGAAAATTCCAATTAGACGAATTTCTCTTTTTGATATTGAGAAAAACCACCAAGAAATAGAACAAATAAATGATAGTATTAAATCTGTTGAGTATAATTTGGGACATCTTGCAGAGTACTCTATTGGTGTACTAAAAGACATAAAAGGAGAACTTGATAACGACCTTCACAAGAGAAAGACCGTGATATCGGACTTTAATATTATTGATGTGAAAGAAGTTGCCAAGCGTGATATTGATTTCAGGTACGACAGTGCAACCGGCTATCTTGGTACGAGTGTTAAAACTGGCAATTTGCTATTTAAGGTATCTGAGTTTGACAAGATTCTTGTAATTCAAAAGAATGGCACATACTATTGCACAACTGTTCAAGACCGCGTTTTTGTAGGTAAAGATATTGTGTATTGCTCGCTTGCAGACAAAGATAGTCTTGAAAATGTCGTGTTCTCAATCATTTATCAAAACAAAGAGACCAAGGCCTCGTATATAAAACGTTGCAAGCTTTCTGGTTTTATCCTCAACAAGCCGTATGAACTTTTGCCAGACCCGGCTGAGTTTGCGCTTAAAAAGCTTTCTGTGCTAGAAAATGCAGAGGTCACTGTTACATACAAGAATCCTTCAAGACGAAAAGAATCCACATTCCATTTCTCAGATTATAGAATCAAAGGAGCTAAGGCCGGTGGCGTCTTAATTGAAAAGAAAGAGATTGCTTCTATTAGAATAAAACCTTGTAAAGCGGCTGTTTTTCCTAAAGATGAGAATGAAAATGATGTTGAAAATGATAGCCAAGAAAGTTCTTTAGCTGAAGAAAAAAGTGGCACTACGCCAGTTTTAGAGCATAGTTTAGAGCAAGAGCAAAAGCAAGAGCAAAAGGAAAGGCCCTCACAGTCAAAGACTTCAAAGGACAACAATCTTCCTAGCTTATTTGATGATGTAGAGTAATTTAAGCTGTAGGCAAGCGAGGAAGCGTAATGGAAAATTTGAAAGACAGAATACTCTATGAAGACAATCATATAATAATTGTAAACAAGCTACCGGGAGAGATTGTACAAGGAGATAAGACTGGGGATAAAACCTTAGCCACTGACGTCAAAGAATATTTGAAAGAAAAATATAACAAGCCGGGAAATGTATTTTTAGGTCTTCCTCATAGACTAGATAGACCCACTAGCGGAACAGTCATGTTTGCAAGAACAGACAAAGCTCTCACGCGCTTAAATAAAATGTTCAAAGATGGAGAAATCAATAAAACTTATTGGGCAGTTGTAGATAGAGGTCTTGGCTCTAAAGAAGGAGAACTTAGACATTTTCTTTATAGAGATAGTGCAAAAAATAAAAGTTTTGCTTATAAACCAAACCTACAAACAGGAAATGCACCTAATGTGCGAGGCCTTCCTTCTTCCTGTTTGCAAGAAGCACGCTTAAGATATAAAGAACTTGCTTGCTCTGACCACTACACTTTACTTGAAATCCAACTTCTCACTGGGAGACACCATCAAATTAGAGCACAACTTGCATCTTGTGGCGTTCATATAAAAGGAGATTTGAAATATGGCGCTCCTCGCTCTAATCAAGACGGTGGAATATGCTTACATTCAAGACAACTTTCATTTATCCACCCCGTTTCAGGTGTAAAAGTTAATGTTATTGCAAATCCTCCACAAGATACTCTTTGGGATTTCTTTCTCAAGGAAGTTTTGTAGAAGTTTTTGCAAAAATGTCTCATTTTGCGCAAATCCTCATTTTTAGGCCTCAAATTTTAGGTTTTTAGAAAAATTAAAAATTCAAAATTATTGTTTTCAAAATCAAAGGTTGACAACTCTCTTGTATGGGTTTTAGAATTGTTTTGCAGTGAAGGCAAGAGCTTTTTATGAGCGCCTTCACCTTTTTACTTTGTGCAACTTTTGTGGAGGCTATCTATGTACAAATTAGATGAGTTCATGGCTGAACTTGAAAGAAAAAATCCTGCTCAGCCAGAGTTCATTCAGGCTGCTCGTGAAGTCATCGAGTCGGTTATTGATGTTGTTAATAACAACCCAAAGTATCTTTCAAACAAGATTCTTGATAGGATTGTTGAACCAGAAAGAATTGTTCAGTTTAGAGTTGAATGGGAAGATGACAACCATCAAATTCAAGTAAACCGTGGTTACAGAGTACAATTTAACAGTGCAATAGGACCTTATAAGGGCGGTCTTAGATTTAGCAAAAACTTAACTCTTGGAACTCTAAAGTTCTTGGGTTTTGAGCAAATCTTCAAAAATAGCCTTACAACTCTCCCAATGGGTGGAGGAAAGGGCGGTTCTGATTTTGACCCTGTTGGCAAATCTGACAACGAAATTCTCCGTTTCTGCAGAAGCTTCATGACAGAACTTTACAAGTATATTGGTCCAGATACAGACGTTCCTGCTGGAGACCTTGGCGTTGGCGGAAGAGAAATTGGTTATCTCTATGGCCAGTACAAGAAGATTCGCCAAGAAAATACTTGTGTTCTTACAGGTAAGGGACAAACTTGGGGCGGTTCTCTCATTAGACCAGAGGCAACTGGTTTTGGTGCAATGTACTTCACAAATGAAGTTCTAAAACTCAACGGAGATACATTTGAAGGTAAGAGAGTTTCTGTTTCTGGCTTTGGTAACGTTGCTTGGGGAGCTGCAATGAAAGCTTCACAACTTGGTGCAAAAGTTGTTGCAATCTCTGGACCAGATGGATATGTCATTGATGAAGATGGCGTTGGAACTCCAGAAAAATGGGCTTACATGCTTGAACTTAGAAGCTCAAACAAGAACATTGTTGCTCCTTATGCTGAAAAGTTTGGTGCAAAGTTTGTTCCTGGACATAAAGTTTGGGAACTTCCTGTTGATATTGCTTTCACATGCGCTCTTCAAAACGAGCTCAACGGTGATGATGCAGCTCTTCTTATCAAAAATGGCGTTAAGTATGCCATTGAAGTTTCCAACATGGGATGCACTCCAGAAGCAATTGCAACATTCCAAAAGGCAAGAATTCCATTCTGCCCAGGAAAAGCTGTTAATGCTGGTGGCGTAGCTGTTTCAGGTTTGGAAATGAGCCAGAATGCTGAACATCTTAAGTGGTCTGCTGAGGAGGTCGATAAGCAGCTCCACACAATTATGAAGAACATTTTTGATTCATGCGTAAGGGAAGGAAAGGAAGCTGACGGATATATTAACTATGTAAAGGGTGCAAACATTGCCGGCTTTAGAAAAGTTGCCGATGCCATGTGTGAACTTGGTTACTAATTAATCTCCATATTTGAGAGGTTTTTGAAAAACCTCCTGTTTGACAAATTAGCCACCGCTAGAGAGAAATCTTGGCGGTGGCTTTTTTATGAGAAAAACAAAAACTTAATTTTACTTCTCTGCGTCGTCTTTATTATCTTTTGGCTTTTTCTTTCCAAGTTTGTTAAGGATGAGGACTACAAGAAAGATTCCTCCCATTGCAGCGGTCAATAGAGCCCAAGATAAAAAGCCCATTCTTACAGCTTCTTGAACATATACTTCAGACATACTTTAACTCTCCTCTCAACTAAACATAGAAAGAATGAGGCCACCGGCTAGAACACTTCCAATTTGGCCCGCCACGTTTGCACCTATGGCAAAAGGCAACAAGAAGTTTTGCTTGTTTGCTTCATTTCCAACTTTTTGCACAACTCTAGCAGACATTGGAAAGGCCGATATCCCTGCCCCACCAATCAAAGGATTAACTTTAGAATCTTTTGGTAGAAACAAATTAACTATCTTAATGAAAAACACACCACAAGCTGTGTCAAAAATAAAAGCTAAAAGGCCAAATCCAATTATCATAAGTGTTTGAACAGTCAAGAGATCTGGACCTTTCATCATTGGCGCAATAGCAAGACCTAACAAGAGAGAAATAAGAGGAGAAAGAACATCTTGAGCCGCTCTAGAAAGAGAATCAAGGACTCCACACTCTCTAAGGAGGTTTCCAAACATAAGCATACCAACTAAGGCTGCAGAATCAGGAGCCATAAGAGAACAAATAATAGTAACAGCAATAGGAAAAACAATGCGCGTGAACTGTGAAACATCGGCTGCTTTATATTTCATTTGAATTTCTCTCTCGTGTTTTGTTGTTGTTGCTTTAAGAACAGCTGGCTGAATAATTGGAACAAGGGCCATGTAGCAATAAGCAACAATTAAGATTGGAGCAACAAATTGAGAATGAAGCCTTTGTGAAACTAAAATTGCAGTAGGCCCATCAGCGGCACCAATGATACCAATAGAAGCGGCATCATGAAGAGGGAAAAACAAAGATGCCAACATCATTGTAAGAAAAATTCCACCCTGCCCTGCAGCTCCTACAAATATAAGCCAAGGTTTTTGGATTAGAGGCCCAAAATCTATCATTGCACCAATTCCAATAAAGAGGAGCAATGGGAAGACTTCAAATTTATCAATTCCAAAATTATAAAGCCAAGAAAGAATTCCAATGTCATCTGCAATAACAGAGCCTGGAAGATTTACCAAAATAGCTCCAAAGCCCATTGGTAAAAGCAACGTTGGTTCCATTTTCTTGCTTATTGCAAGATAAATTAAAACCAATCCTACAAAAATCATAATTACTTGATACACTAATTCGTTTTCCATAGCACAATATTACTATTTTAGAGAAATAAAAGCAGTTAAAAAAGGCAACAAAATCCTTTTTTACAAACTTTTTACAAAAAACTTCTACTAAAAGTTCACTTATCCTCCTTTTTAGAAGTCATTTTTTCTTTTATTTTTGCAAAAGCTTCTTCATGGCGTGTAGAGTGCATTGTTGGGAAAACTTTAATGAGACGTTTTTGAATACTAGAAAGATCTCGTTCTTTTTCGTTTATGTTAATCTTAAGAACCTCAAGCCTAGCTTGGGCCTCTGTTTTTGATTCCATAATTGACTCAACAAGTTTTTGACCACCCTCGCTCTCTTTAACTTTGATGGCGCCATCTGATAATTTCTTACCAATTTCATCAGACACTTGGTGTATTTGAGCTGCAATTTTATCAATCTCTTCAAGCTTCTTATTAAAATTAAACACACTAGAAGAAGTTGCAATTAAGTCTACAATCATTGAAATAGAAAAAACAGGAAGCGCAATATAAGTCACAAGAGATGGTAAATGCTTAACAAAAAACGCAATAGACGGGTGGACAATATCAATAAGAAAAACGCAAGCAAAGCCCCAAATAAGAGAAAAAGCTAAACACACATATCCCCCAATATTCAAAGGCATTCTTGAATAATCCCACCATCTATGGTGAAAAATTTTTTCCAAAAGAAATCCTGTCACCAACTCTAAAACAGATGTCAAAACAACAGACCCTAAGAATAAAATCCAAAAATTGTCTTTCAACGGTTCTAGGAAAAATACAACAATTACAACACCAAAGCCATATATTGGACAAATTGGACCATTAAAGAAACCCCGGTTCTCAAACACGCCCCTCACGCAAGCTGCAAACACAACTTCAACAGCCCATCCCAAGAAAGCATAAATGAAGAAAAACCAAAGATAATTAATAATTGTTGCTAAGGTAGGTGACATTTCTCCCTCCAATGTTTGTATTTGTTATTTCAATAATACAAGGAAAAGGCCACAGCTTTTTACAGCCATGACCTTTTTCGTATATTTTGTAAGATTTGTACAACAATTAATGAATTAGTCGTTGTACATGTCAATGAGCTTAAGAAGATGTGCATAACGTTCTTTTGCAGCCTCTTCGTTAGCTTCAAAGAGCTCTGTTGCGCGTTCTGGGAACTCACGAGTAAGTCTGCTGTAACGAGCCTCATTCATGAGGAAGTCCTGGTAACCGCCAGCTGGAGCCTTAGAGTCAAGAGTAAATTTCTTTTCTGCAGTTGGGTTATAACGGAAGAGGTTCCAGTATCCACAATCAACAGCCTTCTTCATTTCCTTTTGACAATTTGCCATACCACCCTTTATAGAGTGCATTTCACATGGCGCGTATCCAATAATAAGAGATGGGCCATGATAAGACTCTGCTTCTGTGATAGCTTTGATTGTTTGAGCAGGATTTGCTCCCATAGCAACCTGTGCTACATAAACATATCCATACTGCATAGCAATCTCTGAAAGGCTCTTCTTCTTAACATCTTTACCAGCTGCTGCAAACTGAGCAACCTGTCCAAGGTTAGAAGCCTTAGAAGCCTGTCCACCTGTATTTGAGTAAACTTCTGTATCAAAGACAAAAATATTAACATCTTTCTTTGATGCAATAACATGGTCAAGACCACCATAACCAATATCGTATGCCCATCCGTCACCACCAAAGATCCAAACCGATTTCTTAGAAAGATATTCTTTCTTAGAAAGGATTTCTTTAGCTGTATCGCAACCACAAGCTTCAAGAGCAGCAACAAGGTCTGCTGTAGCTTTCTTGTTAGCTTCTCCATCTTCCATTGTATCAAGCCAAGCCTGTGCTTGAGCTGCTGCAGGAGCATTAGAGTCAACAAGACCTTTAATCAAAACAGCCAAATCTTCTCGAATCTTCTCTTGTCCAATGAAAAGACCAAGACCATGCTCTGCGTTATCTTCAAATAGAGAGTTACACCATGCTGGACCATGACCTTCTTTATTTGTGCAATAAGGAGATGTTGATGCCGGGCCACCCCAAATTGAAGAACAACCTGTTGCATTAGAAATATACATTCTGTCGCCATAAAGCTGAGTTACAAGACGTGCATAAGAAGTCTCTGCACAACCAGCACATGAACCAGAGAACTCGAGCATTGGCTGTTTGAACTGGCTACCCTTAACTGTGTTGTCTTCCATTTCTTTCTTAGGAGAGACAGAAGAGACGCAGTAATTAAAGACATCTTGCTGCTTGAGCTCTTCTTCTTGAGGTACCATTTCAAGAGCGGCAACTGGACAAGCTCCAACACATACGCCACAACCCATACAATCAAGAGGAGAAATAGCAATTGTGAACTTGTAAACTCCCTTGCCTTTTCCAGCCTTAACATCCATGACTTGGGCCGTTTCTGGAAGATTTTTCACTTCGTCGTCTGTCAAAGCATAAGGTCTAATTGTTGCATGAGGACATACGTAAGAACAGTTGTTACACTGTATACACTTTGAAGAAGTCCACCTTGGAACCATAACAGCAACACCACGCTTTTCATACGCAGCAGCACCAAGCTCGAACTGGCCATCAACATGATCCATAAAGGCCGATACCGGAAGGCTGTCTCCGTCCATCTTGTCAACTGGCTCAAGAATACTTTGAACCATCTTAACAAGTTCTGGTTTTCCTGTAAGTTTGGACTCTTTCTTCTCGTCTGTTGCATTTGCCCAATCTGCTGGGATTTCAACTTTTGTGAAAGCTGTTGCACCAAGGTCAATAGCCTTGTGGTTCATATCAACAACATCTTGTCCTTTTTTAAGGTAGGACAGCGTTGCTTTTTCTTTCATGTGAGAGATAACTTCTTCTTGAGGCATAACTTTTGCAAGAGTGAAGAATGCAGACTGCAAAATTGTATTTGTTCTCTTTCCCATTCCAATCTTTTGAGCAAGGTCAATAGCATCAATTGTATAAAGCTGAATATTATTTTTTGCAATATAACGCTTAGAAGCTGCATCCATGTGATGGTTAAGTTCGTCCATATTCCACTGGCAGTTAATCATATAAACGCCGTTTGGTTTTACGTCTTGGACCATCTTAAAGCCTTTTGTTACATAGCTAGGATTGTGGCATGCAACGAAATCGGCCTTATTGATGTAGTAAGGTGATTTGATTGGGTTGTCACCAAAACGCAAGTGGCTAATTGTCACGCCGCCAGTCTTCTTGGAGTCATACTGAAAGTAAGCTTGAACGTATTTATTGGTATAATCTCCAATAATTTTGATTGAGTTCTTGTTTGCGCCAACTGTTCCGTCTCCACCAAGACCCCAGAACTTGCATTCAATTGTGCCAGGAGCTGCTGTGTTTGGACAATCTTTGTCTTCATCAAGGCTAAGACCTGTAACATCATCAACAATTCCAATTGTGAATGTGTGTTTTGGAGTATCTTTGGCAAGTTCTTTGTAAATTGCAAATACGCTTGCTGGAGGAGTGTCCTTTGAACCAAGTCCATAACGACCACCAATGACTTTAACATCATTAAGTCCTGCATTTGCAAAAGCTGTTACAACATCAAGATAAAGAGGTTCTCCTTGTGCGCCTGGTTCTTTTGTTCTATCAAGAACAGCAACCTTTTTAGCGGTCTTTGGAAGAGCAGAAACAAGGCGGTCAGCTGCAAATGGGCGGTAAAGTCTTACTTTAATAAGACCTACTTTCTCACCATGAGCATTAAGGTAATCAATTACTTCTTCTGCAACATCACAAATTGAACCCATAGCAATGATTACACGGTCTGCATCTTTGGCGCCATAGTAATTAAAAAGCTTGTAGTCTGTTCCTAACTTGGCGTTAATCTTATCCATGTAGCTTTCAACTACACTTGGAAGTTCATCATAGTACTTATTGCAAGCTTCTCTGTGTTGGAAGAAGATATCTCCATTCTCATGACTTCCTCTCATGTGAGGATGTTCTGGATTAAGAGCGTGTTCACGGAAAGCTTTAACAGCGTCCATGTCACACATGTCTTTTAGATCTTCGTAGTCCCAAACAGCGATCTTTTGGATTTCATGGCTTGTCCTAAAACCGTCAAAGAAATTAATAAACGGAACTTTGCCTGTAAGAGCAGAAAGGTGTGCTACTGGGGCTAAGTCCATGACTTCCTGAACGTTTCCTTCACAAAGCATAGCAAAACCTGTTTGACGGCATGCCATGACATCACTATGGTCTCCAAAAATGTTAAGAGCATGAGTGGAAACTGTACGAGCACTAACGTGGAATACACAAGGAAGCTGTTCTGCAGCAATCTTGTACATGTTAGGAATCATTAGAAGAAGACCTTGAGATGCAGTGTATGTTGTTGTAATTGCACCAGATCCCAAAGCACCGTGAACAGCACCGGCTGCTCCTGCTTCAGATTGCATTTCAACAACTTTAACCTGTGTTCCAAAGATGTTCTTCAATCCATTTGCACTCCATTGGTCTACTAAGTCTGCCATTGGGCTTGATGGAGTGATTGGGTAGATAGCAGCAACTTCAGAAAACGCATAACTTACGTGCGCAGCTGCGTTGTTACCATCCATGGATTTCATTTTTCTTGCCATGAAAAAATCCTCCTCGATTTATTTGGGCAGGATAAAAAGGGCACAAAATGCCCTTTCCACACCACTCTTTAGAATACTCATAAAACAGGATATTTACAATAGAGAGGATATGGCCAAACAGTGCTTTGAGAAAGCCTCTTTGAGAAAGTTTGAGAAAACTACTCTTTGTATATTTGAAGTATGCGAGACAAGTAATTGACAAATCTTGTTCTAAACGAGGTTGGCCCTAAAATTTCTACAGCATTACCGCATTGAATGATTCTAAGTATTAGTTCAATGGAGTTTTCTGCATCAAATGTACATTTTTGAGAGCCGTTTTCTAACTTCTTACATTCAATTTTGCCGTGCGCTAATGTATCAAACGAATTTAGAGCGCTCTTTTGATGAACAAGAAGTTCAAGATGAATTTTGTCTACAACGTCATCGGAATAAAGCTGTTCCCGTTTTCTAAAAGCCTTGAGGTTGTCTGGAATAGTATACGTTTCGTTCAAAATTGTTACGCTTTTTATTGAAGAAATATCAATTGTAACAATTTCGCTTGTATGGCGCAGTCTTCCTGTTACAGTCATGGGATTACGCCCTTGCTCGCTGTCCACATACCCAATAAAGTACGGAGCAAGTTCTGTTTCTTCCTCTTGTGGCAAAAAATTTGGCGCATCTTGCTCAAAGATGGGGTTGTGGTTTGCACGTGTATTAGAAGTATGAACTATTTTCACAATCTTGCCAGACACCCACGCATCAATTAGCGTATCCAAGAAAATATTACAGTGATACAAAGCCTCTTTTTTTGACGCTTCTTTGCTAATGTCGTCAGCCAGTTGCACGATATTTGCACTTATTTTGGGGGCATAAGCCTGCATTCCCATGGCAATCTTTCTTAAACCCGATGCCAAATGAGGATTCGTAAACTCAGAGCTAGACAAGAGCATTTCTGCTCCCATGTTGAGCGCTAGACTTTCATAAATGCTAAGAGCAAGAGGTTCTTCCCCTTCTTTGGGTAAAATTTTTACAAGATTTTTGTCTTCGTAGATATCGCTATATTGTTTAAGATCATCAATGTAACGTCCAATAGTACTTCTATGAACACCAAGCCTTCTTGCTATTTCAGATTTTCTTAACCCTTCCGGGTGGCTTCTCAAAATGAGTTCCAGCTGTGCAACACGCTCTCCTTTCATTAAAGCGTTACTCCTTTTGTTCCCTTTGTGTTGCATTATTTTTTGTTGCATTTACAGCTGATGACCTCAAATCAATTGTTAATTGCAACAATATGCAACATGCAGTATAATGCCGGCATATGGATAATGCAACAAAAAAGCAAGATTATGTTGAACTTGCAACCTCTTTGGAAGATGCTGTATCTACAAGATTAACAAAACTTGAAACAAACCTTTCATATCTTCAAGATACTGTAAACCAGCTAAACAACATTGTCTCTGAACAACAAATGCTTGTGTCTAAACTTGCAAAACAAAATGAAGTTTTAGCAAAGCGTGTTGAAGAACTTGATACAGAAGCCCGCCCAAATAGAAGACCTCCGCATTATTGATTTCTTGGAAAAGTTTTTTTCAGTCATTTAAAGCATGTTGATAATTTGAGCCACAACGATTTAGAAATCTGTGCATAAAGCTGTTTTTTTGTTAAATTTGAAGAAGTCTCTAAAAAGGTTTTTCAAAAGAATTTGAACTTGTGAGACAAGGAAGGATTTTGATGACAGAATTTGTGCATTTGCATAACCATACAGACTACTCTTTGCTTGACGGAGCAGCTTCTTGTTCTAAATACATTGCAAAAGCAAAAGAACTAGGAATGAAAGCCCTTGCAATAACGGACCACGGCAACATGTTTGGCGTTATGGAATTCTATAAAGCTTGCAAAGATGCTGGCATACAACCAATTCCTGGGTGCGAGTTTTATATTGCTCCAGAGGGGCGAGCAAACAAAAATGCTTCAAACCGCTACTATCATTTAATCCTTCTTGCCATGAACGACAAAGGCTATCACAACCTCATGGAACTTAACAGTATTTCATACCTTGAAGGTTTTTATTACAAACCAAGGATAGATGAAGAAGTGTTAAAAGAACACAATGAAGGCCTTATTTGTCTTTCTGCCTGTCTTGCCGGGGAAATTCCACAAAAACTTCTCAATGACTATGTAGACGAAGCATACGAGAAAGCTAAATGGTACAAAGAAGTCTTTGGAGACCGCTACTACATAGAAATACAAAACCACTTTATTGGAGAAGAAACAATTGTACTTCCCAAGCTAGTAGAACTTGCAAGAAATCTTGATATTCCAATTGTCGCCACCAACGATATTCACTACATAGAAAAAGACGACTACAACGCACATGATATCCTACTTTGCATTGGAACAGTAAAAAAGAAGTCCGATACTGACCGTATGAGATTTCAAACGCAAGAATTCTACATGAAAAGTGGTGATGAAATGGCAGACCTTTTTTCCAAATATCCCAGTGCCATTGAAAACACAGTCAAAATAGCAGAACGCTGTAATTTTGATATCCAATTCCCAGGTCCATTACTGCCAAGTGTTGATGTTCCTCCAGAGTATAAAGACACACAAGAGTATCTCACAGCCCTCTCGTGGCAAGGGCTTGAACGTCGTTACCCCGGTTACAAAGACAACCCAGAACAACGCAAAGTTTTAGAAGAAAGACTAAATTATGAGTTAAGTGTCATCCTTAGAATGGGCTTTGACGGTTATTATTTAATAGTTAGAGACTACATTTATTGGGCAAAAACCCACGACGTACCAGTAGGAGCTGGAAGAGGTTCTGGAGCTGGTTCTCTTGTTGCTTATTGTGTAGATATTACAAACGTAGACCCAATAGCACATGACTTACTATTTGAGAGGTTCCTAAACCCATCTCGTGTTTCTCTTCCAGATTTTGATATTGACTTTTGTTACGAAGGCCGTCAAAGCGTCATAGATTATGTAACAGAGCATTACGGAGTAGACAGGGTTGGACAAATTGCAACATTTGGAACACTAAAAGCTAAAGCTGTAGTTAAAGACGTTGCAAGAGTTTTGGATATTCCTTTTGATGAATCTAACAGAATAACAAAGTTTATTTTGGATGTATTACCAGATGAAGCCAAAGAAGCACACATATCTTCTCTTTTAGAGTGGTCAATAAAAACCTCGCCAGAACTGCAAGAAGTTAGAGACCGTGGCGGAGTATATGAAGAGCTTTTTGACGTATCTCTTAGACTTGAAAATTTAGCCCGTCATGTTTCAACTCATGCATGTGGTGTTGTAATTGGGAAAACAGCTCTCAAGGACTATGTTCCACTGTACCGTGATGCAAAAACAGGCAGTATTTCCACTCAATACACAATGACATTCCTTGAGCAGTGTGGACTTGTCAAAATGGATTTTCTTGGTCTTAAGACTCTCACTCTTTTGAGAAATACAGTGCGTCTTATTCATAAAACAAACCCATCTTTTGACTTAGAGAAAATTCCAGACGACGACAAAGAAACTTTTGCAATGCTTTCTAAAGGCGACAGCATGATGGTATTCCAGCTTGAAAGTCCCGGAATGCAAAAGAACTTAAGACTTCTAGAGCCAACAAGATTTGATGAATTAGATGCCATGGTTTCTTTGTATAGACCAGGCCCAATGCAGTATATTCCGCAATACATAGACTCAAAACAAGGAAGGCATGAAGTAGTTTACCCAGACCCAGACTTGGAAGAACTCCTCAAACCCACATATGGCGTTATAGTTTACCAAGAGCAAGTTATGCGTGTAGCCCAAATAATTGCAGGCTTCTCTCTTGCAGAAGCAGACACACTACGCAAGATAATGGGTAAAAAGAAAAAGAAAGAAATGCCAGCTCAAAGAGAGAAATTTATAGCTGGAGCTGTTGCAATGGGTAGAGATGCCCAACATGCCGCAGACATTTTTACAATGCTTGAACCTTTTGCAAGTTACGGTTTTAACAAGAGCCACAGCGTGTGTTATACTGTTTTGGCATATAGAACTGCATACCTAAAATGCCACTACAAAGCAGAATTCATGGCCGCAAACCTTACAAACGAAATAGGCTCTGGAGACAAATACAAAGAATACCTTGATTATGTAAAAAGCATTGGCATAAAAATTCTTCCACCAAACATTAATGACTCTGAAATGTATTTCAATGTTGTTGACGGCAAACTTGTGTACGGGCTTGCGGGCATAAAGAGCGTGGGCGCTACAACGGTACAATCAATATTAGACGAAAGACAAAAGAATGGCCCTTATACCGATTTTATCGACTTTGTTCGTCGTAGCGACTCCAAAGTTCTAAATTCTGGCGTTTTAGAGGGTTTAATTAATGCTGGAGCTTTTGACTCTTTTGGTTATAACCGCCCAACATTAATAGCAAATTACGAAAACGCAATTAATTTTGTAAAAGAAGATAAAGAGGCTCAGTTCTTTGGACAAAATCTTTTGTTTGATGCCACAGATGAACAAGGCTCACAATTTGAGATGAAAATAACTCCAGATTACGACTTCCTAGAAAAGCTAGAAATAGAGAAAACTTACTTAGGTTTCTATGTTTCAGGCCATCCTTTGGATAAATTCAAAGAAGTTTGGCAGTCTTGTGTTCGTCTTGATCTTTCAAAACCAGAACGCATTAGAGAAGGCATAAAATATGACTTTGTGGGCATGGTAACTGATTTTAGAGAAATTACAACAAAAACTGGTTCCAAAATGGGACATATAGTTCTTGAAGATTATAATGGAAGAATAGAGATAACTATTTTTTCAAGACCGTGGTCCTTATGCTCCATGGGAATAGCTCTTGGCAAAATAATTGGAGTACATGGCGCTTTTAAGACTTACAATGACAAACTTGGCTTTGCTGCAGACAGTGTTTTTGGAGACCCATTACAAATGAAACCAACAAAGCCTCTTTGCGTTTGTATAGAAATAGACCAAAGCCAAGGAAATAGAGATGCAATAAAAGAAATCCGCAAAACTTGCTCAAAACACCGGGGCACAGCAGAGCTTGTTTTTATGGTATATCCTAACACAAATGATGACGGCTCTTTGGAAGGTCGCCCTCGCAGGGTTGTAGCATCTTCTCGTTTTAATGTTGATGGGTCAAGAGAGCTTATAGAAGAAATAAAAGAGTGCCAAAGCGTGTATGATGTTTATTCAGAATAAATTTGCTTAATCAATATGACATAATATGGGAGACTTAGCATGGAATTTGTCAAAAATATATGTTCTTTTCTTGCAGGATTACTAAGCCTGTACTCTTTTCTCATAGTCATTAGAATAATCCTCTCTTGGATAGTTAATTTTAGCAAAATGAATACATGGAGAAACAGTTATGGAAATTATCCTTACAACAATAGCCCAAGAGAGCCTGTAGGAATAGAAAATATTGCCAAAATTATTGGCAAAATCACAGACCCTTATCTTAATCTTTTTAGAGGACTTACCTCTTTAAGACGCTCAAGAATAGATTTTACACCAGTTATAGCTCTTATTGTACTTAACATCATGCAAAGTCTTTTGTCTATGATAGCTAAAACAGGAAAAATCTCTATTGGAGTTCTTCTTGCAATAGCCATTGATGGCCTGTGGAGCTCGTTGTTTGCATATTTGCTTATACTTTTGCTTATCCTTTTAATTGTGCGTTATTTCATTGGACGCAGTAATTCATACCAAGCTCAAAATTGGATTAATGCAATAGACCCAATTCTTGATAACCCAGTTAAGCGAGTATAC
>CAVDPO010000015.1:0-7719 GCA_963610855.1 Segatella copri | reverse complement strand
GTTCTAAGATTTGCTGTTCGTTGGCTTGTTGAGTTTTTAGTTTCGATTTAGTTTTTACTTGGGATTTTGCTGTGTTTGTAAATCTTCTTACACAAAGTGTTGGAGAACTTGTTGGAGTTGGTAAAAAAACTCTTTCTGATTATTCCAATCTTGGAATATCTACTTTTTGCGACCTCATATCCAATGTACCAAAAGCGTATGAAGACCGTAGTCAAAGAGTTTGTATTGGCAAAAGTTCAGAAAGCATTTGGGTAAATACTATTGTAAGGGTTGAAAATGTAAGCACTTTTGGCCACGCAAGAAAAGACGTCAAAATTGTTGTACGAGACCAATTTAGTGGACATAAAGCTTTTCTTATGGGTTTTAACCGCCCTTTTTTACTTAAATCTATCTTTGTTGGTTCTTTTTATCATCTTTATGCTTGTATAGGAAAATATGGAACAGCTCTTCAAGCAACACAATTTGAACTATCTTATGTTCCAGAGTCTCAAGTTTTTAATGAAACAGCAGTCTCTTTAGTTCTCAATGGTGGCATTTTGCCTGTTTACAGCCTTTCTGGCTCTCTTACTCAAAAAGCAATAAGACGTGATGTAAAAACTGTACTTGCAAAATATTCAAGTGAAATTGAAGACGAACTTCCTCAATATTTGATTGATAAGTACCTTCTCATGCCTCTAGGCCGCGCTTTTGAGGAAATTCATTTCCCCTCAAGTGAAGCAGCACTAAAAAGAGCAAGAAGAACATTGGCTTTTAGAGAAGTTTTCTACCTGCAACTTAATACAAAAAGGAAAATCTCCCAAAGTATTGAAAGAAAACCAATTCCAAAACTCATATCTTTGCCAGAATCTAACTTCATAAAAGACCTCCCCTTTTCTTTAACAAGTGACCAAATAAAAGTCTTAGATGAAATTCGTACAGACATGGCAAATGAGTACAGTATGAATAGGCTTCTTCAAGGAGATGTAGGTTCTGGAAAAACGCTTGTTGCGTGGATAAGTGCCTTGCATGTTATAACACAAGGGTATCAGGCTGCATTTATGGCCCCAACAGAGCTTTTAGCAAGACAGCATGCCCAAGTTGCAGATGCGTTGTATAAAAAAAGAGGTATAAGAATTGCATACTTAGACAGTGAAGTTCATGGGCGCCCAAGAGAAGCTCTCTTAAAAGAACTTTCTTTAGGCAATATTGACCTTCTCATTGGAACACACGCTCTCTTTTCAAAAGATGTTGTCTATAAAAATTTGCGTTATGTGATAATTGATGAGCAACATAGGTTTGGAGTTGAGCAACGACAGTCTCTTCTTTCTAAAGGAGTAGACCCAGATGTCCTTCTAATGACAGCAACACCAATTCCTCGCACGTTAGCGCTTACAGTGTTTGGCAATCTTAATGTCTCTACAATCAAAACAATGCCAAAAGGACGTCTTCCCATTGTTACATATTTAGTAGATGAAGAGAGACGTGATGACATGTATAACGCTGTAGGTGTTGAGATGAAACGTGGACATCAAGCTTACTTTGTGTATCCCCGTATTGATGACGAAGGCAATTCAGATTTAAGAGATGTCACAACAATGTACGATTTTCTTTCGCGTGTTAAGTTCCCGTCTTATAGGGGCGCTCTCATACACAGTCGCTTGCCAGAAGATGAAAAAATCAACATTTTGAACCGTTTTGCCATGGGAGAATTAGATTTTCTTGTGTCGACTTCTGTTGTAGAAGTTGGCATTGACGTACCAAATGCAACTTGTATGGTAATTGAGCATTCTGAAATGTTTGGACTATCTGCACTGCACCAGCTTAGAGGGCGCGTTGGGCGAAGTAATTTGCAAAGTTGGTGCTTTCTTGTTTACGAAAAAACAATCTCAGACGACGGCAAGAAAAGGCTTTCTGTACTCAAGCGAACCAACGACGGGTTTGAAATTGCAGAAGAAGACCTTAAAATACGAGGCCCTGGGGAGATTTCTGGCTTGCGACAAAGCGGTTTCTTCCACCTTAAATACGCAAATTTAGAGACCGATGTCTCTATGATGGCAACTTGCCGTGACGAAGTCGAGGCTCTTTTGCAAAGAGACCCCGGTCTTTTAGAGATGGATAATTCAATCATAAGAAAAGTACTTGCCTTAAACAGCCCTTTGAATTTTCATTGACCTTATGTAGCGCTTATGCAATTATTTCATTGGGTAAAGAACTATTGAGTAAATATTGAGTGATGCAGGAGAAAACTGTGTCTATGTCTTATGAAAACGGCCTTCAAATGCATTTTGTCCAAATTGGATTAGAAGAAGGAATACGAAGAGGAGAAGCACAAACCCTCGTAAAAATTGCAAAAAGAATGAAAACTCTTGGGATTTCTGTTCATGCAATTGCAACGTGCCTTAATTTAGAAGAAAACCAAGTGCTGTCTTTTTTGCACAAAGAAGATGATTTTCTAAAATTTGAAACGCTAGAGAATGCTTCAAATTAGTTCACAAAAGACTTTTCAGGTGTTATTCTTTAGCCATGCCCGAACAGAGCGAATTATTTACAGTAAATAAAAAACACCTAATAGGTAGACTCATTACATCAACAGTTTCACGAGCTAGAATAGAAAACATTGAACTTCCAAAAGATTTTTCTAGTGTAGTTATTCTTGATGCTTCAGATTTTGGCGAACATAACTTTATAGATGTTATGGATGAAAAAGTCCCAATCTTTGCACAAGAAGAAGTTTTCTACGAAGGAGAGCCCATTCTTGCTGTTTTTGGTGAGAATTCAGAAGAAGTAAACCTTTTTTGCAATGCTGTAAAAATAACTTACGAGACAAGTTCTTACGAAGATGATACTCCTCAAGTTTTTGGAGAGCCTTTTAATTGGTCTTTTGGAAATACAGATGACTATTTTGTACAAGGTTCAAAAACACTTAAAACACAATTTAGCGTAAAGAAACACCCTTGCAGTTCTTTAGAAGAACAAACAGTGTTTGCTATCATGGATGAAGGAGCCATAAAACTTCAACTTGAATCTCAATGGCCTGTTCATGTAAGAAAAACAGTTTCAAGTGTTTTAGATTTGCCTTTTGAAAAAATCCATCTTACCTTAAAACCTTTTTATGCTCCTTTTGACCAGTTAATCATAGCGCCGTCACTTCTTTCTTGCATTGCAGCAAAAGCAGCAATGAAGACAGGGCAACTTATAAGATTGTATGCACCATTGACTTCTTGGCAACCAAAAATGGATTTTGAATTCAAATCAGTAATTCTTTCAGATGGCAGTTGCCCGGCAGGAAGATACAAATGCGCCATTGATTTGGGTGCTTTTCCAATATTTTCAAAAGAAGTTTGCTATAACATTTTAGCAGGGATTATTCCTGTATATCCATTAAAAGCTTTAGATGTCTCTATTACAGTCGTAAGAAGCTCAACAGCTCCCGCCAACTTCTTTGGAGACTTGGGTTATTCCATAGCGCTTTCTGCAATAGAAAATCATTTTGCACAAGTTTCTGTAGCGCTGGGAGAATATCCAGGCACGTGGAAACTAGAACAAATCAAAAAAAGTGGAAATGAAGGCTCTCCTATAAGTGAGAGTGTAAGAGAATCATTGGGTTTTGAAAATCTTTCCAAAACATTTGAAGATGTTTTGAAAGCCTCTTGGTACTCTAGGAAATATGCAGCTAATTCCCAAAAATCTCTTTATGTTGAACGCATGGCTCCTTTTCTTAATTACAGTCGTGGAATAGGAATTGCTACAGGCGAAGGCATAATGGGCTTTTCTCAACAATATAATGCACTAGCCAAATATTCGCTAGAATTAACTCTTGATGAAGAAAACAAAATAATAGTCAATACTGGCATGCAAGTAGAAAAAGACATGGAATCTATTTGGAAACAGACTATTAAACAGCTACTAAATGTCAATGAAGACGATATTATTTTCAAAGATATAAACGACCCTGACATAATAGATATAGGGCCTAATGCTCTTTCTAGACGAATAGGCATTGTTACAAAACTTCTTATAGCAGCTTGCTCTAAAATTGCGAAGAAAAAGACTTTCTCTAGACTTCCAATCACAGTAAGAACAACCTCTGAAGCAAGTTTTGAGGATCCTTGTTATTTTAGTTCTTGTTTTGGAACTGTTGCTGTAGAACTTCACATAGATACTGTTTCTCTTTCTCCTGTTATAGACAATATTTGGGCTCGTTTTCACATGAACCGCGTGTTTAATATGCAAAAGCTTATAAGCAAAGCTAGAATTGCAATCTTTTCTGTAATAGAAGAAGTTTTCCCAAACTCATCTTGTAACTTAAATATAGACTTAGAAATCTCTCAAGATTTAGACTACAGTCCGTCATCAGTTACTACAGCTGTACGAGGCCTTACGATAGCAGCTCTTGTAAACGCTGTCTCCCAAGCAACTGGACATTATGTAAATACAATCCCTTTAACAGAGTCTAATATCCTTGCTCTTATAAAAGGACCTTCAAAACAAATTCAAAATTCTGAAAAAGAGCCAAATAAGACTGTAGAAACCGCAGAGGTTGTAGAAGAAATCATTGAAAAAACTGTACAAGAAGAAAACGAGAATGTTGATTTGTCCCAAGAGACACATGATGAGCCTTCAAACGAAGAGACTTCAAATATGGGAACTTCAAGCATAGAAACGCCAAGGATAGAGGATTCAAAGATAGAGGAGTCAAAGGACATAGAGGATAAAAATGAAACTTAACTGTAATGTAAATGGAAATCAATTATCCATTGTTGTAAATTCAGACAAGCCTTTGAGCCAAATATTACAAGATATTGTGGATTCTTTTCCCGTCAACAGCCAATGCTTTGGTGGTTTTTGTGGGAACTGCATTGTTATGATAAATGGGAAAGCCTCTTTGAGTTGTCTTGTCCCCGCTTTTAGTTTAAGCGGTGCAAGTATTCTTACTTTTGAAGGATATAAGAAAACTCGTTTTTATAAAGATATTGAAAGGGCTTACAATGATGTAGGATGTCAACCTTGTACACAATGTTATGCTTCTAAAACATTGTTAATAGAATCAATACTTATAAAAATGGAAAAAGAAAGCCAAAAAAGAAAAGATCTTGTAAGTTTTGGAAAAAGAAGAAGTTTCTCTGCGTTACAAAATCAAATAACAGGACATTCTTCTAGTGACATTGATGTAACGCAATCTCTAGATGGAGCTTTAGTAGACCCTTCTTTTTTGACACAAGAACTTTCGTTATCAAAATGCCAGTGTATAGAATTATCTCAAATGGAGAAGATAGTTAATTTGGCTTACAAATACAGGAGTAGACGCCGTGCAAGAAGGACTTAGATCTCCAACAGTTTTTAATCCTAAGACAGTTGCAGAGGCCATAGCTGACAAACTCAAAAATGAGAATGCTCAATTTTGGGCCGGTGGTACATTTTTAATGAGTCGTAGAGATTTTTATCCAAATCCTACACAACAGGACATCATTTCTCTTAGATCAATTCCAGATCTCACAAAAATCTACCATTCAGATAGATTTATAGAAGTTGGTTCTATGGTAACAATCCAGCACCTTATAAACATGTGCGGATATTTGTTCTCAAAAGAAATTAATACAGCTTTGCTATCTATAGGAACTTCTATTGTACGTAAGCAAGCCACCATTGGAGGTTCTTTATGTACAAAAGATATGAGATTTTCTCTTTGCTGTATTCTTGCAACACTTAATGCTCAAGCGGAACTGTGTATGGTATCTAAAAGAGCATCTTCTAGGTGGCTCTCTGTTGAAAGACTTTATGATAGAAAGGGCTCTTTTCTTTATGAAGGAGAAGCTCTTATAACAAAAATTAGAATTCCTACCGATATAAAACAGTTCCAAGTTTTTCGTGTTTTGGGCTCTCCAATACAAAAACCAAGTGAAGCTGTAATTTTTGGACTACAATACTCAATAAATCAAGCAAACATTATGCAACCTAATATGTGTTTGATTTTTCCTTCATCTTGTTTTTATATGTCGCAAGATTTTGACAATCTTTTGGCAACAATAAACCTGCCTTTGACTCATGACGGAATGATAAAAATATCAAAACGTCTTGTAGCAGAACTCAAAGCTGCCTCTTTGAATATTACAGATTTGCAAATAGAAAGAGCAAAAAGACTTACAGAGGCAATTCTTAATGATATGAACACTATGTTCCTTGCAGGTTAGGTGTAACGTGAGAATAACTGGTGGAAAATATTGCGGAAGAAAAGTTCAAGTTCCCACAGGAGAAATGGAAATTAGACCCGCTATGGACAGAATGCGAGAGTCTCTTTTTGCTATTCTTGGACCGTTAGATGGAACTTCTTTTTGCGACCTTTTTTCTGGTAGCGGATGTCTTGGACTAGAAGCTGCTTCTAGAGGTGCAAATCTTGTTCACCTTGTTGAAATGGATAGAGCTAAAAAACCAATAATGGAAAAAAATATTTCTTGGGCTCTTGGAGATTGTGATATAAAAATTTTCATTTCAAATGTCTTAAAATTCATTCCTACCTCAAGAATTTCGTATGACATTGTCTATGCAGACCCTCCTTTCCCCATGTCTAATAAAACTCAACTTGCTTCCCTTGTTGAAAGAAGCTCTATGGTAAAACCAGGAGGGTTGTTTATTATTCACTTTCCAACTGTTGAACAAGAACAATGGGAATCTTCTTTTGGAAATCTAAAACTCGTAGATACTCGTAAATATGGTCGCAACATGCTCAAATTCTACAAAAACATGAGAGAAGAAAGCTTGGAGGAATGAAGATGGCAAATGATGTTTCTAAGAGAGCTCAAGAGCTACGAGATTTACTTCTTACATACCAAAAAGCATACTACGTAGACGGACGACCTTTGGTATCGGACTTGGAATATGATAGATTGTTTGACGAATTAGCAAGCATAGAAAAAGAATACCCCTCTCTCAAGACCCCTGATTCGCCAACCCAAAGAGTAGGAAGCGATTTGACTGGGGATTTTCCAGAAGTAGAACATACAATTCCCGTTCTAAGTTTGGATAAAGCGTACAGTGACAGTGAAATTTTGAATTGGATTTCAAAAACAATTAAAAATACTGGTGAAAATTTATCGTTCGTTCTGGAAGAAAAAATAGATGGTTTTTCAGTTGTCCTCTACTATGAGAAAGGTGTTTTGGCTAGGGCTGTCACCCGTGGAAATGGATTTGTTGGAAATGACGTAACAGCCAATGCAAAGACAATTCAAACAATTCCATTGCGCCTTACAGAACCTATTGATATTGCAGTAAGAGGTGAAATTTACCTTAGCAAGGCTGTTTTTGAAAAAATAAATGCAACGCTAGAAGAACCGTATGCAAATCCACGCAACCTTGCAGCGGGAACTATTAGACGAAATAAGAGCAGTGAAACAGCACAAGTTCCTCTTTCTATATTTGTGTACGAGGGTTTTTGGCAATCTAATGAAAATATTAATGGGAATATTACTGACCACATTCAAATTCTAAGTCGTCTAAAAACGTTAGGCTTTACTGTAAATCCTCATCTTGCTTATTTTTGCAAAACAAAAGAAGAAGCTACTCTTAGGCTCTCTCAAGCAAATCTTGAAGGGCAGGCCCTTTCTTTTGACGATATTCCTCAAGCAATTAAAAATGCTACAGAAAAAAGGGCAAGCCTTTCTTATGAAATTGATGGCCTTGTAGTTAAAGTCAATGAGCTTGCAACAAGACAAGAGTTAGGATATACAGGACACCATCCAAGAT
>CAVDPO010000014.1:2394-11735 GCA_963610855.1 Segatella copri | reverse complement strand
GTGTTGGAGGGGCCAAATGGGTGTGGTAAGACAACGTTGCTAAAGTGTATTCTTGGAAGTGTTAAGCCTCAAAGTGGAAAAGTAATTATATCTAGTGGTGTAAAAAAAGCATATTGTAAGCAAGGTTTTTCAGAGGGAAAGACGCCAGTATCGGTCTATGAGGTGGTGTCAATGGGGCTGTACAAATCAAAAGACAAGGATAGTGGGCGTGTTGTGCGTGCAATGCAAAAGGCGGGAATTGAAAGTTTATCAAGTTTTGCATTTGAAAGTCTTTCTGGTGGCGAAAAGCAAAAAGTAAGTCTTGCACGTTGTTTTTGTCAGGATGCAAATTTATTGCTCTTGGATGAGCCTTCTTCTTTTTTAGATGTGGCTTTTAGGGAAGAATTTATTGCAATAATGAGAACACTTCCTTCTTATATGGCTGCAATTGTTGTAACTCATGACAAGTTTTTAGCGCGTGGTTTAGGTTGGCCTGTTGTGCGCCTTGGAGTATCCTGTGAGAGAGGTGAGATATGCAAAAAATAATTGCACTTCTTACTCTCAAACCCATCTTGTATGGCCTTATTGGAATGCTTATAAGTGGGCTTTCGTTTCCTGTTGTTGGTGTCGTTGTGGTTCAAAACGGCCTTATTCCAATGCGTTATATGCTCATGCATGGTGTTATTTTAGGAGGTATTGTGGCCGTAGCTTTTGACATTCCAATGCTAGTAGCTGTCATTCCTCTAAATGTGATTTTAGTGTTAATTATGGTTAAGCTGAATAAAGGAGGGCGAACGCTATCGGCCTCTAGTTCTGTTATGATGGTTTGTACAATGGGGCTTGCTTCACTTTTGAGCCATGTATTTGATGTTCCTGCTAAAGACACTCTTGAAGTGTTGTGGGGAAGTCCTTTTGCGTTGACTTCTTTTGATTTAATACTGCTTGTAATTCTTGGCCTTATTGCCATTTTCTATGTGATAGTTTTTTTTAGACCAATCTCGATGTTGTTTTTTGATAAAGATATTGCATCATCTATGGGTGTACCTGTTCAAGTTCACAATACAGCTATGATGCTTATAACAGCGTTAATTGTTTCTGTTGCTATGCGTGTTTTGGGAGCCCTTTTAATAGATGCTCTTTTAGTGCTCCCTGTGTTTGGTTCCTTAAAAAATTCAAAAAGTTTAAAGCAACTGTTTATACAAAGTTCTATAACAGGCTTTGTATTATCGCTTACTGGATATATGTTATCACTTCTTTGGAATGTTCCTGTAAGTGGTGTTTTAGCACTCTTTGCAACTGTTGTTTTTTGTTTTTCAGCACTTAGGAGGAAAAGATGAAAAAAGTAGTAATATTTCTTGTTGTCTTGTTATCTTGCAGTTTTATTTTTGCTCAAGCTGTGAAAGAAGATAATAAAAGCAATATAGACAGTAGAGCTGCGCAAGAAGGAACAGAACAAAAAGGCTTAGTTTCCAGTGCAAAATATGTTGCATCTACAAGTTGGGTTGCTTCTATTGCACAGCTTGCAGGCCTTGATGATGTAGTTACAATTGCACCAGCCAATTTGAAGCATCCACCAGAGTATGAGATTACAGCAAATGACATGGTAAATGTTCTTAATGCCACTCTTTTTATGCATGCTGGGTATGAAAAAATGATGAAGACTATAAGTGCTGCAGCAGAGATAGATGAAAGCAAGATAGTTAAAGTAAAGACTACGAATACTCTTGAGAATTTGTCAAACATGGTAACAATGCTAGCAGAAAAAGCTGGAACTCAAGAAAAAGCACAAGAACGTTTTGGAAAACTCAAGAATCTTATAGAGGATGCTAGAGAAAGAATAAAAAATTCTCCAAATAAAGATATTGAAGTATATGCAAATACAAATCAAGCACAGTTTGCAAGCGACTTAGGATTAAATGTTGTTTCTACTTTTGGCTCTGGTGCTCTTACAGCTTCTCAAATCCAAGAAGCGCATGAAAAAGCTTATGGCCTTGTGATTGATAACATTCACAGTCCTGTAGCATCTCCAATAAAGGAAGTAAGTCCGTCTAGTATTATTCTTACTTGGCGCAATTTCCCTGACAAGATGGAAGATGATGCACTTTATAATGTTATTAAAGAAAATCTTTCTTCTTTATGGGAGACTGGCTTGTTTTGATTTTTTTGTGGTGTTGTCATTGAGAAACAGCTTGCAAAACTCGCTTTCACCTACAATTCATCTTCCAAGTGTAATGAAGTTGTTGTAAGCTTGCTTTAATAGCACTTTATATAGCACGTTACACAGCGCGCATAATTAGCGCATAACTTGCGTGTAACGTTTAGCTTTCTTTGCGCTTGGGGGATACATGAAAAAGACTGTTTTAATTTTCGTTTTAGTTTTGTGTGTTATATCATCTCTTTTTGCTTTTTCATCTAGTCGACTACCTTTTGTTGAAAGTGGAGTCTTAATACCTCTTGAAAGTAGTGTATATGCAAAGATGGATGCTCTATTTGTGCTTTTGGGTAAAGGCGTGCCATCTACCACAAGACCATGGACTGTAGCAGAGGCTAGAAATGAGTTTTCTATTTTAGATATTTCTGCACTTGAAAAAGGTACCAAAACTAGCCATAAAGAAGAAATAGAAGCTTTGTATAACGAGTTGTATGAATATCTTTTTGTTGAAGATAAAAACACTCTTTCCCTAACAATTACTTTGTCTCCAGAACTTTATGCTCACACAAATCCTTCTTTTAATAGAGAAGAATACTGGAACTATGGGTATGAAAAGCGAAAGCATATTGGCATGGTTTCGTTAGATAACTCTACTCATGGAATATATGGACATATTGAGTTTTCTGGCGGAAAAGGTTTATTGGATGGTGAGGATGCCAAAAATGCTATAACTATAAAAGAATACGTTGAAAGCATGGGCAAAACGTGGGCAGGAATTGGTACTTTATTAGGGAAAGAGGATATCTCTTATAAAGTTATTACCTCTCAAAGTAATTATTCAAAGAACTTTGCATTTAATATCCCGTCTGAAAGTAGTTTGGATATTAATATGCCAAGACGCGCTTACTTAAATTATGCAAATAATTTCTTCTCTCTTGGTATTTATAAATCTCAAAAGAGTTGGGGTTATAACAAGGGTGGTAACTTCATTTTTGATACTCATAATGATTATTACAATACATTAAGCCTTAAAACTTATTCAAAAAACTTCAATTTTGAGTATTCTTTTATGTTCCCAGAACAGTATAAAGGTGGCACAAATGGGCATATAGATAGCGAAAAGGATGTCAAAAGAGTTTTTGCGGCGCACAGAATAGAATTTAGACTTTTTGATTGCGTAAATGTCGTTTTAAGTGAAAACACAATGTATAGGTTTGTTGGGTATTTTGATATTGGACAATTAAATCCAGCATTTTTCTACCATAGCAATGTGAATAATAGTCAGTTCAATTCTATAGCCCTTGTAGAATTTGAATATTCAATAATTCCATCATTACTGCTGTATGGTGCATGGGTCATTGACCAAGGCTCTTTTCCTGGACTTGAAGATAAAAACACAGAAGACCAAGCTATGGGTGTAAGTCTTGGACTAGAATATGCCACATTTATGGGTGGGGGTATTTTTGTAGTGTCGGTTGAAGGAATTTACACAAATCCAGCCTTGTATAGGCCAACAGGTGCATGTGATTTTATTCTTAATTACAACGCAATTAATTCTAATGATTACTACCGCTATCCATTCTTTACATATCTTGGGTATGAGCATGGAGGAGATACAATTAGCGTAAGATTAGATACAAATTATAGAAAAGAGAGTATGCATATATACTCAAACTTAGAAATAAGATGGGACGGAGAATTTACGCTTTATGATGAGTATAATTCACCAATGCTCAAAAAGGCTCCAAGTGGAGATTATGATGTAATTACAACTTTTAATATTGGGGCTACATGTGATTTAGATTTTTGGTTGTCATTTCCTATGCAAGCATTTATTGATATAGCACTAGTGAATAGCAAAAAAATGGGATTTGATGCACAATTTTCTTTAGGAATGTCAGTTTCATACTCAGTGAAAACAAACTAGGAGAATGTATTGGAACTTGTGGGGCAAACACGAACACTAAGATCTAGGAAAAAGGAATATAACAATGGACAAGACCAATTATAAAGAACTAAAAGAAAAGATAGTTCAATATTCTAAACTTATGTATAACGACCATTTAGTGTCTGCAACAAGTGGAAATATAAGCATTAGATTGCCAGATTATGAAAATGTTTTTGCAATAACTCCAAGTTCAGAGAGCTATCTTACAATGACATACGACAGAATTGTCGTTATGACTATAGATGGAGAACTTCTTTATTGCCCACAAGATGCTAAACCATCTAGTGAATGGCGTCTTCATGCACAAATTTATAAATCAAAAAAAGAAGTTTCTTCCATTGTGCACACTCATTCTCCTTATGCTACAGCTTTTGCTGTAAATAGGGAGACAATACCTTTAATTCTTATTGAGATGCAGCCTTGGCTTGGTGGAGACATCCCACTTGCTCAGTATGCTCCAACGGGCTCTGAGCAACTTGGCATTAATGTAGCACGAGATATTGGAAATAGAGGAGGCTGTCTTCTTGCAAATCATGGAACAGTTGCAGTGGCTCCCTCGCTTGAACTTGCATATACAAGAGCATCATACATAGAGGATGCGGCCAAAATTTACCACATGGCAAAGTGTGTAGGAACGCCATACATTATTCCAATGAATCCAGAACTTAAAACAGCGTCTAATGCTACAAACGATACGGGTTCTACATTCAACAACAATAATTTCAAAAATTGAGGCACATAATGTCAATTCTTTTTACAAATGCAAAAATAGTCGCAACTTATGACGGAGAGTTTAAGATTCTTGAAAATGCATATCTTGGCATTGATGGAGATAAAATTGATTACATTGGTCTTGATAGACCACAAAAACAATACACTGTAGAAAAGAACATGTATGACAAACTTCTCATGCCGGGGTTAGCGAACTGTCATGGGCATACAGCAATGAACCTTTTAAGAGGCTTAGGGAGTGACTTGCCTTTGCAAGATTGGCTACATTTGCTTTGGCCAATTGAGGATAAAATGAGAGATGAAGAGTTTGTCTCTGGCATGGAAATGGCTATTTTGGAAATGCTCGCATGTGGAACAACAAGTTTTTGCGATATGTATATGCATCCTATGACCACACAAAAATGCATTGGAGAAAGCGGCATTAAAGCAAACCTTACACGAGTTGTCATGGGTGGCGATACAAACACAAATTATTTAACATTTACAAATAGAATTGAAGCTCTTGATTTTTACAAAAATTATAATGGAGCATTTGAAGATAGGCTCCACGTTGATTGGAGCGTTCATGCAGAATATACAATTGATACAAATATTGCACAAAAATGGGCCCAAGAAATCCAAACAATAGGTGGTCGGTTGCACATACATTTGTCTGAAACACAAAAAGAGCATGAAGAATGTATCCAAAGAAGGGGCAAGACGCCGGCATCTTGGTTTAATGAACTTGGTTTTTTCAACATTCCATGCTATGCCGCCCACTGTGTCTGGGTAACTGATGCTGACCTTTCTACCATGAAAGAAAAAGGCGTAAGCCCAGTGCATAACCCATCCAGTAATATGAAACTTGGAAGCGGGTTTGCTCCAATTCCAAAAATGCTCAAGAGTGGGCTGAACGTGGCATTGGGAACTGATGGCAGTGCAAGCAATAACAATCTTAATATGTTTGAAGAAATGCACCTTGCATCAATCATCCACAATGGCCTTACTGGCGATCCAACACTTATGACACCTGCGCAAATTCTTAGAATGGCAACAATTAATGGTGCAAAATTGCAAGGACGACCTAATACTGGTTCTCTAGAAATAGGCAAAAAGGCCGATATCATTGCTCTAAATTTGGATGCTCCACACCTTGTACCAAATTATGACACACTAGCTCTTATCGTGTATTCAGCACAAGCTAGCGACGTGTGTATGACTATGGTAGATGGAAAAATTCTTTATGAAGATGGCCAATATCACACAATGGACAGGGATCGCATATTTTACGATTACAAAAAATCATGCAAGTACCTGTCCAGTGTTTGAAAAATAGGGATTTTTGCAAAACTGCTTTCATAAAGTTTGGTATAAAGCTTGGCATTGAAAAATCTCTTTAGAGTTTTATTTCTTAGTAATATCGCCACCAAAATATTTAATTGAAAGCGCGCTTATTGTGCCATCTTTTAAAAGCTCATTTACGGCCTTATTGACAGCATTTCTTAGCGTTGCACTGTCTTCATCCTTTCTCATTGGAATAGCAACACTTGTACTTTGCACGTCAAGACAAGCTATTTTTATTGCTGCATTTGGGTGTGCGTTTTTATAGTCATAATATGTGACTTCTGCATTAAGAGTTGCATCTATACGGCCAGCCAAAAGAAGTTCAAAAGTTTGAACTAAGTCGTCAACAGGAGTTACTGTTGCACCGTAAGACTCTGCCACTTGTGCATAAGTTGATGATATTGTATTTGCTGTTTTCTTTCCGGCAAGATCTGCCATTGAAGATATAGAATTGTCGTTTTCTCGTACTATTACCGCGGTACGATTATAAGCATAAGGGGTTGAAAAATCGTATTTCAATTCCCGTTCAGGTGTAATATCTACACCATTTATCATGATGTCATAGCGCCCAGACTCTAGGCCCGCTAAAAGACCGTCCCATTCGCCTTCTATAAATTTTGCTTTGACACCTAATTTGTTTGCAATCTCTTGTCCTATTTCTACATCAAAACCAACAAGATTATTATTTGAATCGTGGTATGTCCAAGGTGCCCATGTCCCTTCCATAGCAATGGTGATTTCTCCCTTTGCTTTAATTCTTTCCAAAAGATCTCCATTTGTAGTCTCTTTGGAACCTGCTGCGAATATAATATTCGCCAAGATGAAAGCCATTAGCATAAAAGTAACTAGCTTTTTCATATAAATCTCCTTTGCCCCAGTATAACAGGGCTAAGTGTAAAAAAATTTTTGCAAGAACCTCAAAAACATCTAAAAAGTAGATAGCTCCATTCTATTGATAAACTCTTGCGTTCGTTTTTCTCGTGGGTTCTCAAAAACCTGTGCAGTGGGCCCCTCTTCAACAACAAAACCGTTTTCCATGAACATTGTTCTTGTAGCTACATTGCGAGCAAACTTCATTTCGTGAGTAACAACAAGCATTGTCATCCCGTCTTGTGCAAGCGTTTTCATTACAGAAAGAACTTCTCCTGTGAGCTCTGGATCCAGTGCGCTTGTAGGCTCATCAAAGAAAATAATTTTTGGGTCTGTCGCAAGTGCACGTGCAATAGCAACTCTTTGTTGTTGCCCTCCAGAAAGTTGTATTGGATAACTGTTTGCTTTATCAAGCATTCCTACTTTTTCAAGAGTTTCCATAGCTTTATTGTGAGCTTCTTCTTTTGGGATTTTTCTTGCTATAACAAGGCCTTCCATTACGTTTTCAATGGCTGTTTTGTTTGCGAAAAGATTATAATTTTGAAAAACAAATGCTGTTTTCATCCTAAGTTCTCTAATTTCTTTTTTTGTAGCTTTTGCAGCATCGTACTCTTTGCCATCAAAAATAATTGTGCCATCATTTGCTTTTTCTAAAAAGTTAAGGCAACGAAGTAGTGTAGTCTTTCCTGCCCCGCTTGGACCAAGTATTGCAACTACATCACCTTTATTGACTTTTAGATTTATGCCCTTGAGAACCTCTGTATTACCAAAATTTTTCTTTACATTTTCAATCTCAAGAATGACGTTTTGTTGAGTGCTATTTGCCTTGTTATTACTTTCGAGCAATGTGTTATCTTTATTTACTTTAGGAGAATTCATAAAACGCTCCTTTGATACCCACGCGCATTAAGGCGTTTTTCTCCCCAAGCTTGTATCTTTGTAAGAACTGTACACATCATAAGATAAATAAAACCAACCTCAATATAAAGAACAAGAGGCTCATAAGTACGAGCAACAATACGCTGTGTTTGCATGAACATTTCTGTAACTGTTATATTGGCAGCAAGAGAAGTATCTTTTACCATGCTTATAACTGAATTGAATAATGTAGGAAACGCTGTTCTTAATGCTTGTGGCAATATAATGCGTCTCATGGTTTGTAACCAACTCATTCCAACACATTCGCCAGCTTCAAGTTGTCCTTTTGGGACAGATTCAATCGCAGCTCTTATAGTTTCTGCAGAGTACGCACCTTCATTTATTGAAAAAACTAAAACTGCTGCTGGAAATGGGTTTATAAGTATTCCAAGTTTAGGAAGTCCATAAAAAACTACAAAAAGCTGAACAAGAAGAGGGGTCCCTCTAATTACCCATATATAAAAACGGGCAAGTTGTTTTAGCACAGGTATTTGTGCTTCTTGCACCAAGGCTATTACTGTTGCAATAATCAGTGCAAAGAAAAATGACAATAGTGTAAGAGGTATAGTCATTTGAAGACCCGGTTTTAGAATTTCCCAAAAAGAGTCAACCACTAAATTAATGACAGAATTACTCATACGTGGAAAATACACAAGCAATGGCCAAAGTGTCAACAAATGAAAGAAAAAATGAAATCTTATAAACCTTTCTCATAAAGCTCATTTTGCAAAAACAGCAAAATACCCATAAGATACATAGATTAAAATATATTGATTTGCGAGGTTAATTATGATATTATCATAATTGAGAGCGCAAAATGCTATATTTAACACAAGAATTATATTTGAAATATAAAGATTACAAAACACCCCATGTGAAGATTCAGACAGAAATAAAAAATAAAAGATTGTTTCCTGTTGTGAGAGGGCTTTATTCGGACAAAAAAGACATTCCTGCCTATCTTTTGGTATCTTATATCAAGCCCCAAGCCTATTTATCGTTTGAATATGCACTTTCTTATTATGGGTTAATTCCAGAGAGCGTCTTTACTGTTATGGCAGCAACTGTGGGAAAGTCTCATACAGCATTAATTGAAACTCCATTTGGAATGTTTTTTTATCAAGATGTTCCCAAGAATGTCTACAGATTTGGAATTAAAGTTCTAGAAGAAGATGGGTATGCATATTTAATAGCTTCTCCAGAGAAAGCTTTGTGTGACACGTTGTACAAAAAGAAACCCACATCTTCTTTGAAAGAGTTTAAAGTTCTTTTGTTTGAGGACCTAAGAATAGATGAAAATGAATTTTACAAATTAAACAAAAAAGACCTTCTTTACCTTTGTCCTTTATACAGAAAAAAGAATTTGAATTATCTAAAAAAAATTTTGGAGGATTGTAATGAATTCAATTATTAGCCAAA
>CAVDPO010000014.1:0-2384 GCA_963610855.1 Segatella copri | reverse complement strand
AACGGATTATTACAATGCCTTAAAAGAAATTGTACAGGAGATTTCTTTATGTGCATTAGCAGAGACCGATTTCTTTGAGCACTCAGCTTTTTATGGAGGAACTGCTTTAAGAATTTTTTATGGGTTAAACAGATATAGTGAAGACTTAGATTTTTCCTTGATAAAAAACGAAGAGTTTAGTCTTGATAAATATTTTTCTGCACTAGAAAACTGTTTCTCATCATACGGAATGTCCTTTAGTGTGCAACGTAAAGAGAAAAGTGTTGATTCCACTATTCAATCTGCGTTCTTAAAAGGAAATACTTTAGAGCATATGTTGCTCATTGATATGACGCCTGAATTGTCCCATCAAATACAAAAGAATGAAAGTCTGAAAATTAAAATTGAAGTTGATGTGGATCCTCCCTCTCTAGCTAGTTACGAATTTAAGAATAGACTTCTTCCAACTCCTTATAAGGTTCGACTTTATGACAAGGCTTCTCTTTTTGCTGGCAAACTACATGCTGTTTTAGTTAGAGGGTGGAAAAACAGAATAAAAGGAAGAGATTTCTATGACTATCTCTATTACATTGGAACCAATACAGTTCCAAATTTAGATCATTTGCGAGAAAGGTTGATTGCATCCAATAAGTGGCAAAAGGAAGAGCTGTTAACCATGACTAATCTTCAAAATCTTTTGTTGCAACGTTTTGAAACTGTTGATTTTGAAAATGCAAAAGCTGATGTCTTTGGTTTTGTTAGAAATCCAAGGGAATTAGAATTGTGGAGTAAAGATTTTTTTATAAGTGTTACAAATGATTATTTTAGAGCTTATAAATCACTATCAAACCTAATTTTGTAAAAGCATGTTGCTGAAAACTTAAAAAGGAAATAAAAAAGCGCCCTTTGAAGCAAAGCCTTAAAGGACGCGTTTATTACAAGTTTTGTTCAGCTCATTACTCAAGAATGCCTGTTACATAAGCTAGCGTGTACGCAGCTTGTGCCAAAGAAATCTTTTCTTGAATAATATTCATTTTGTTGGTGTTTACTTCTATTTGCTGTGAAAGGACATTTGTCTTGGAAATAAGGCCTTCATCTCTTTGGCGTTCTAACAAAGCAAGACGGTCTTGAGATTCTTCTAGTTTAAGCTCAAGATACTCAATTTTTGTTTGTGCAAGCTCGGCAGCAGTAATGTTTTCTTCTGCAACAGATTGCAATTGGTCTACCGCTGCATCATAGTCTGCAAGAGAACCAAGGATTTCACTTTGAGCATACGAAACATCGTTGAGTTTCTTGCCTCCGTCCCATACTGTTGATTTGATAGCAAAAGTTAAGTAAAGACCATAGTCATCGGCCCTGTACCAGTTTGTTTCAACCAGTGGGAAAGCAGAGCCTCCATAGCTTAGTGAGACTTGAAGTGCAAAGTCGGGCTTCCAATAAAGTGAGTCTTTTGCAATTCTCTCTTTAAGTTGTAACGCCAAAGTTTGCTTTCGTAGCATTGTCAAAGGCTCGCTTGAAGAGCGTGTTGCCATCTCGTACAAAGTGTCATGGTCAATTGCAACAATAGCCTGTATCTCGTCTTCGTTTGGATAATAATCAATATCGCCGGCTTCTAGGCTATCATTTCCTGTAAGAGTACGTAGTTCTTGTAAATTTGTTTTGTACTCTTTCATAATTTCTTGGCGCGTTACATCTATTTCCATTGCACTAATTTTTGCTTTTACAACATCTTGTTTAAGAAGCATATCGTTGTCGTATGCATCTTGGCTTACAGCGACAAGTTCGTCTGCAACAGTCTTTGTTTTATCAAGAATTACAAGAATTTCATCCATGTATTTCAAAGCTGCAAGACGTGCTTTAAGCTGAGCGGTAAGTTGTTTAGAAGTATCTTCTATTGCAAGAGCTCTTATTTCTGCAACTTGGTTATATAGTTTTACAGAATTTGGAATTTTCCCCCATGTAAAAAGAGGCTGTGTAATTGAAAGACCTGCATTGTAGTAAAGGTTTTTCATACCATTGTACAGTGTGACATACTCACCGGCACTTGCTCCTGGAACTACAATTCCAAGCTGTGAAGCAAGCTCATCTACACCAATAGTCATTTTTCCTATAGGCGGATTTGGCATATATGTTGATGTTAAAAGCAACTCTACAGTAGGCGAATAATTGGCCTTGGCATTATCTACATCCAAAAGGCTTTGGATGTAGGTTTGCCTAGCTTTTTGTAGCTGAGTATTGTTGCTGTTCATTGATGCTTGCATCTCTTGTAATGTAACTGTGCTACTGCTTTCGTCTTGGGTATTCTCCTTTTGAGTATTCCCATCTTGAGCAAATAGTGCACATGTTACTAAAAGAAACACAAGCACAAAAGTGCTAACTTTCTTCATCTCTCCCCCGCCTTATAC
>CAVDPO010000013.1:0-3241 GCA_963610855.1 Segatella copri | reverse complement strand
CTATTCAAAAAAAACTTCATTTTCATTCACGAGGTTGAGACAAAAAGAGACAAAAGAGAGGTATAACTCGTTTAATCGTAAGAGGATAAAAAATTTATAAGTTTTGCAAAGACAGCTTTACCTTTATGAAATTTTAGAAATAAGGTCTTTGACTTCTACAACAAGGTTGTCAAGATCAAACGAGAGAATTTCATCTTGAGAAGCTCTTAGTTTTACTTCGCACTTACCTTCTTGGAAACTCCTGTTACCAAGAGTAATTCTAATTGGGATGCCAATTAGATCAGCATCTGCAAACTTTACGCCGGCTGTTTCTTTTCTGTCGTCATAAAGAACTTCTATACCTGCATCTTGAAGCTCTTGGTAGATTTGCTCAGAGATATTGGTCTCTTTGATTAGGCTAATAAAGTGGACTTGATATGGTGCGACTGCAATTGGGAGTTTGAGCCCTCGTTCGTCGTTGTATTCTTCACAAAGACAGGCAAGGAGTCGTCCAATTCCAATGCCGTAGCTACCCATAATGACAGGTTTGCGGGCGCCAGTTTCGTCTTGGTAATAGCAATTCATAGCCTCTGAGTAGCGAGTTCCAAGTTGGAAAATGTTACCAACTTCAATGCCTTTTGATGAGTTGAGAGGTTTGCCGCAAACAGGGCATTTGTAGTCTTGTGCTGCGCTTGCAATGTCTGCGACGATGCCAGTGTAATCAATGCCAAAATTGGTGTTAAGAAAGTGGTATCCTTCTTTGTTTGCGCCAGCAACAAGGTTGTTGGATTTTGCAACAGAGTCGTCAATTATTACGACTGTCCCTTCTTTTGCTCCAATTGGAGATCCAAAGCCTGGCACCATTCCCGCGTCTCTAATTTCGTCTTCATGGGCGGGTCTTAAAGAGTTGGCTTTTGCTGCATTTTGAAGTTTGTTTTCTTCAATTTCCATGTCTCCTCGTATAAGACCTACTATGAGTTTTGTGTGTTCTTCGCCAGTTTCATCATTGATGAAAGTTCCAACCATAAAGAGTGCTTTTGCTGTTTGTGTTGCTGGAATGTTGAGGTATTTTGCAAGTTCTTCTATAGTTTTTGCATTAGGTGTTGCAACCAACTCTTTTGGTTTTGGTTCCTGTGGGTAATAGTCTTTTTTGAATGTTGCAACTTGGCGGTTTGCTGTATATCCACAAGAGGGGCATGTTATGATTGTATCTTCTCCTATTGGTGAAAGGTACATGTATTCATGAGAGACTTTTCCTCCCATCATTCCGCTATCACTTCCTACTGCAATTACTGGTAAGCCACATCTTTTATATATTCTAAAGTAAGCGTCGTAATGAGCTTTGTACACTTTTTCAAGGCCTTCTTGGTCTTTATCAAAGCTATAGCTGTCTTTCATTGTAAATTCTCTTACTCTTATAAGACCAGCTCTTGGGCGGGGGTCATCTCTCCATTTTGTTTGAAGTTGATACACTAAAAGAGGAAGTCTTTTGTAAGAATCTATTACGTTTCTTCCAAGGTCTGTTGCACATTCTTCATGAGTCATTGCAAGACACATATCGCGGTCGTTGCGGTCCTTAAAACGGCTCATTTCGCGGTCTATGCTGTAAAAACGGCCCGTTTCTTTCCAAAGGTCTCCGGGGTTGACTACTGGCATGAGTATTTCTTGCGCTCCAAGAGCATTCATTTCTTCTCTTACTATTGCCGATATTTTTTGAATTGATCTAAATCCAAGAGGCATTAGAGAGAAAATTCCTGCTGCAAGCTGGTCTATGTAACCTGCTCTTAATAGATACTCATATCCTTTGCAGTCTGCTCCGTTTGGAGCCTCTCTGAGTGTTTTGGAAAAAAGTCCGCTCATTCTCATACAATGTTCTCCTTGTGGCAGTATTTGTCTTAAAGTTTTTACCTCTTAAAATGCTTAACGCTCTTAGATTTATGCATGATGCCAAGTGCAAAACTAGGGGAGTAAGGCAGTAAGAAAGTAAGACAAAACGTTTGCCAACAAAACTTAGCGCTTGATTTTGTGCCAATTCTATCAAAATGAGCCCTGCAATACAATGATTGCGGGCCCATAACAAATGTTTTGCCAAAACGTTTGCCAAAAATCTACATAGATAATGGGATTGGCAAGTGTTGTTTAGAATGGTGTGTACGTTACACCCAAGATAAGCTGTAAGTCAAAAGCGTTTTGGTCTTTTATGTTGAAAATATTTTTCATATTTACAAAATCAACAGCAACATTGAAAGAAAGATTTTCTAGCATGTCATATTTTGCACTAAGTCCTATATCCAATGTGTACCAAATGCTGTCTCTACCAGTACTTGAGCCGTCTTCTGTTTCATAACGGTAATTACCTGTTGTGTCTTGGCTTGTAATTGTGCTGTAACTTTTCTTGTAGTCTTCTTCTGTTGTGTTCGCGGGGATGTTCATGAAAACTGTCCAAAGGTCATGGGTTCCATGCATCATAAAGAAAACTTTGCTTCCCAATGTGAGTTTATCTTTTTCCCATGCAGCGCTAAGGTTTGCAACAAGACTGTCTGGTCCATAAGTGTAACCAATTACGTATTCATCATAAAGAACGTCTGTGTTCTTCGCATAGTTTTCATAAGAATAAAGCCTATATCTTACAGCTGCAATATAATCAAGGCCATAGGGTTCCATATCGAAAGTGCTATTTCGCAAATAAGTAAATGGTTGTACATAAACAATTTCTGGATTAACTGTAAAAATTCCTCCTAATACTTTTGTTATATATTTTGCTCCCACAAGGAATGCTTTTGCATCTGGAGTTACTTCTTTATTTTTATTTGGCCCTGGACTTGTTTCAAAACCTGGCATTGCAAAATTATCAAGAAGCATTTGTGCATAAATTCCAAGTCCTTTAATTGGAGTGTAATTTAGCTCAAAGGCAAGAGTGGAGTTAGAGTTGCTTGGCATATATCCATTGTGCATGAAAAATAGAGGGCTTAATGCTGCAACTTGGAAGCTTCCTTCTTTTGATGCATATGTTAGAGCTTCTGTTACAGCTAGTGACAGTTTGTCGTTTAATAAGCGCCCCTCAAAACGGTGCGCAGAATAGAAATAAAGGCCTTTTAGTGTGTAGTTGCTATTGTTATTATTGTTTCCATCATAGCCTTTAGCTACTTTATAAGTTTTAGTTTCTTCATCCAAAACATAAGCCACATCATAGTAATTTGTTTTGTGAGGGAAAAATGAAAGAAGATATGTGTATTTGAATTTTCCAGTATTTGAATACGCT
>CAVDPO010000012.1:0-7286 GCA_963610855.1 Segatella copri | reverse complement strand
GTTTGGTTTGGCATAAAAGAAAAGTACAAATTTAAACAAAGAAAGTGCATTTGAGCTATCTCATTTGCACTTTCTCAATTTTTTTGGACTTTTCCAAAATTTGTACTTTTTGCGGACGACTGGACTTGAACCAGCACAAGATTTCTCCCACTAGCACCTCAAGCTAGCGTGTCTACCAAATTCCACCACATCCGCATGTAGTTAGTTTCAACAGACTTGAAAATACCTTTTCTTTGAAAAATAGTCAATAGAGGTCGTGTAAAATGCGTTTTACCTTTCATTTGGCTTACCTTTCAATTGGCCTACCTTTCAATTGATGTAAAAGCAAACTTAGTTACGTCAAAAAGTCCCATGTCTGTGATTTTAATTTCAGGGATGACAGGAAGAGCCATGAAGCACAAAGTCATAAATGGGTCTACATTGTCGTTAATGCTAAGTTCTTTGCGAGCAAGAGCCTGCATTGAGCTTATTTTTTCTTCAACATAAGTTCCTGGTTTGTCTGTCATAAGACCCGCAATTTCTTGCTGAATGAAGTCTAAAACTTTGCCATCTTTAACTACAACAATTCCACCGCCAAGTTCTACTAGTTTATTGACAGCTACTTCCATGTCTAAGTCACTGTCTCCAACTACAATAATATTGTGTGAGTCGTGAGCTACACTTGTTGCAACAGCACCACCTTTAAGCCCATAGCCTCTAATAAGGCCTAGTCCAACATTTCCTGTTTCTTTATGGCGCTCAACAACAGCTATTTTCACAATGTCATTTGTGTTACGAACCCATACGCCATCCTTAATATCTACATTTGCAAACCCAATTTCAGTGACGACTGACCCAGAGATGATATCAATTGTTTTGACTTCTGGTTTTTCAAGATGCAGAGCAAGTCGTTCTTTTGAGAAGTTTTTGACATTCATTTTGCCACTTACGCCAACAGGGTCAACGTGAATTTGAGGTGCTAAATATTTGCCATTGGAAGCCACATGCTCGCCTTTGCAGTAGACATCGGTTACATGGAAGTCTTTGAGATTATCAACCAAAACGAAATCTGCTCTAAGACCAGGGGCAATTGCACCCCTATCTTTAAGCCCGTAGCATTGAGCGGCATTAAGAGATGCAATTGCAACAGCTGTTGGCGCATCAAGTCCTTCTTCTAAGGCTATGCGAATATTGTTGTCTATGTCGCCTTCTTCTACGAGGCTTTTGGGTTGACGGTCGTCTGTACAAAACATACAGCGATTTGCATTACTATTATCAACGCCTTTAAGAAGATTTCTTTCATCATGGCAGGCCGATCCTTGACGTATTAGCACGTACATGCCACGCCTAATTCTTTCTCTAAGTTCTTCGCCTGTTGCGCATTCGTGGTCGTTGCACACTCCACTTGCGCTGTAAGCATCAAGGTTTGCACCAACTATAACAGGGCAGTGACCATCTATAACTTTGTTGGCTTTGAGCGCCACCATGATTTTATTCAAAATTTCATCATCGGCATTGGCGGTGCCTACATAGTTCATAAGCTCGCCCAATCCAAGGACTCGAGGGTTGTCAATTCTAGTTGCAATATCGGTGGCAAGAAGAATTGCTCCTGCGTTTTCAAATGGAGTTGCTGGGACACATGATGGGATTTGAAGATAGACTGTCAAAGGAAGGTCCTTTGAAGCATTTAGCATATAATCAAGGCCAGCTATTCCGCATACATTGCAAATTTCGTGTGGGTCTGCAATTACAGTGGTGGTTCCATGGGGAACGACAAGCCTAGCAAATTCAGCAGGTGAAAGATGTGAAGATTCTATATGCACATGTCCATTTATAAATCCTGGTGCCATGTAGCGCTCTTTTGCATCAACAGTTTTCTTTGCTTCTGGAAAATTTTGACCTCCAAAGCCGGCAAATAAACCATCAACTATGTATACGCTACCATGAAAAGTATTTTTGTTATAAACATCAATGATGTTGCAATTTTTAATACAAAGGTCTGCAACGGCCCTTCCAGCAGCTACATCTATGAGATGTTTTAGCTGTTCTTTCTCCATTTTGTGCCCCTTTTTTTGGAAATAATCTTGTAAGATTTTTACTTGGTTTTGCTTATTTTTTTAAGAGATTTTTGCAAGACCTCCTTAATCTCTTAAAAAATACCGCAGGCAAGAAACCTGCGGTAAATAAATCATTTTAATGCTTTAGTAAATTACGTCTACAATCATTTTTGCAATAAATAATGCAAAGAGGACCCATGTAGTAACGTCAATTTTCTTTGCCTTTCCTGTGCAAGCCTTAAGAAGGACATAGAAGATAACTCCAAACATAATTCCGTTTGAAATGCTGTATGTTACAACCATCATAAGGAAGCATAAGAATGCGGGGATGCCTTCTGTGAAATCGTCAAAATCAATGTCTTTTACAGGAGTAATCATCATAACACCAACAATGATAAGTGCTGGTGCTGTTGCTGCTTGTGGAATTGAACCAAAGATTGGCTCGAGGAATAGAGAAAGGATGAAGAGGATTGCAACTGTAAGAGATGTAAGTCCTGTTCTTCCGCCTTCTGCAATACCAGAAGCACTTTCAACGAATGTTGTAACTGTTGAAGTTCCAAGTATAGCACCAGCTGTAGTTCCAATAGCATCTGCAAGAAGGGCTTCCTTACAGTTTGGAATACTTCCGTCTTCTCTAATCATTCCAGATTTTCCTGCACAACCAATAAGAGTTCCAACTGTATCAAACATGTCAACAAAGAGGAATGTGAACATGATGATGACAAAGTCTAGAAGATGCTTACCGTCTACAAATATTTCACTAAATGCGAAATCAAAGAAATATGGAGCTTGTGGAAGATAGCTTCCGCCTGCATATTTTGTAACACCCATTGGAATACCAATAACTGTTGTTGCAATAATACCAATAAGAAGAGAACCCCTGACTTTCTTTATTAAGAGAATGCCTGTAATAACTAAACCAATCATTGTAAGAATACATGCACGGCCTACAAAGACATCAGCTCCGTTTATATTGGCTACATAATTCCAATCAAGCCAATGTGGGTTAAGCTCAACGAGGGTTGAACCATTTGCAGTAATAATCTTAGCATTCTGTAATCCAATGAAAGCTATGAAAAGACCAATACCAGCACCAATTGCTTTCTTGAGGTTTTCAGGAATACTGTTAACAATTGCTTCTCTTAGGTTGCAGAGTGTAAGAAGAATGAAGATGATACCTTCTACAAAAACTGCTGTAAGAGCATACTGCCATGAGTATCCTAAGCTAATAACTACAGTGTATGCAAAGAATGCATTGATTCCCATGCCTGCTGAAAGCGCAAAAGGAAGATTAGCTACAAGACTCATTACCAAACAAGCGATTGCGGATGCAATTGCAGTTGCAGAGAAGACTTTTGAGAAAACCATTCCTGTACCGCCAGGGACATCTACAGCAACCAAAATTGCAGGGTTTGTAGCAAGGATGTAAGCTAAAGCCATGAAGGTTGTAATACCAGCCATGATTTCAGTCTTAACGTCTGTTCCCCTCTCTTTGAGTTTGAAGAATTTTTCCATACATTACTCTCCTTATGAAATGTTATGAAAGGTCGTTTTGACATTTGACATTTTAACCCTAGAGTGAGCATATATACAAGAAAAAAATTCAAAAATGCAACAAATGGCAACAAAACGCATGTTAGTGAGGTTTTTGCAAAAACCTCTAGTATGCTAACTTTTAATTTCCACACTTCTAATTTTCACCATGTAGCCATATTTTATTTTGAGGTTTTGCGACTCATAAATTTGCAACTCACCAATTTACAACGCAGTAATTTATAACTTTAGGAATTTGCAACACAGCAATTTATAACTTAGCAATTTGAACGCAAGACTCTTAGTTTGAATATTCCAATACCAAGTGCATACCAAGCAATGGTGTATATCCAAATAATCCATCCACCAGAGATGATATCTGGGATGTAACAAGCAATGATTAGTATAAGAGAAAGAGCTGGTAAGAATTTGCCTCCAGGGGCGGTGAAAATGCCGTCGTTAGAAGGGTTTTTTCTCCTTGCAACATATAACGAGATAATATTGATAGAGATAGTAACAGCTGCAAAAAGCGTACCAAAGTCTACAATTTGCTTAGTAAAAGCTGGGAAACAAGAAATAATTGCAGCTAAGATTGCAACAGCGCTTGTAGCAACAGCCGGAACACCAAAGCGGTTTGATTTTGCAAAAACTTTAGGAAGTATACCATCTATGGATGCTACTTGAATTGCTTTTCCAGTAAGGGCTAATACTACCAATATTGTAGTTACAAGAGCTAAAATTGCAGCAATAGAAACGACTTTTGAAAGCCATGGAAAATGCGTAAGTTTTGTAGAACAAGCAGCATAAAGAGGTTTATATCTCATGCCTGGGTTCTTGTCCAAAAAAGAAGCAGAAACAAGACCCAAAGTAGCCAGTATAATAAGAATATAGATTGTAGCTACAATACACATAGCAATAAGCACAGCTTTAGGAACATTTTTTGAAGGATTTTTCACTTCAGAGACCATGAAAGCAATAGCTACAATAGAGCCATATCCTACCATTGCAGTAGGAACAGAAGCCATAAAACCAAAAGTCCCTGTTTTCCCTTGTGTAAAGAACGGTTCTAGCATGGAAAAGTCCCAACTTCCACCACAAAAACAAGCAATTACATAGATACTAAGTGAAGCAATTAGCGCACCAACTAGTATGCTATTTAGCTTGCCAGCTACTGAAAATTTAATGGAATTTAAGAGAAGACATATTGCAACTGTGATGATTGCAAGCGGAATTTGCATTCCATTTGGAAGTTGAAACCATTCGTCTAAATATGTTGCAACATATATTGCTGCAAAAGCCACAGCCACAATGTTTGCATTAATATACCCCCAAGTAGAAATCCATCCCCAAAATGAGCTGTCTTTTCCATTTTTACCCAACGCTTTTGACGGAAAAACAAAAACGCCTCCCGATTTTGGAAATCTAGTAGAAAGTTCTGCGCAAATAAGGCCATATACGAGCATTATTAGTGCCGCAAGAATCCAAGAAAGAATAGCCGCTGGTCCTGCTTTGTACATTGTGAGCCCTGAAAGCGAGAAAATTGCACTTCCAATCATACTTCCAACAATTATTGTTACGCATGTGAAAAGACCAATTTTATTTTTTTCTTCTGTCATAAAGACCTCCGCACACAGCAAGCACAACGCTATACAAGGCCATTTTTGATTTTTTAGGCCGATATTCTTGTTTTTCTCATTATATTATTCTCATGTTTTCTTGACAATGAGATGGACAAAGATATCGGTCTGTGATATCATTTTGATATCAAAAAGATTTTACAAAGGGGGAAGCTATGTCTTCAATGGTTCAGAATTTCAAGGAAGAAAAAGCCTTAAAAACAAAAAACGGGTTTGTTGCTCTATTTTTACTTATACTCTTATGTTTTGCAGAGGTCGCAGGCATAATTTTTGGTTGTGTTCTTCTTGAAAGAGGAGTCTCTATTCTTGGTACAATTATTGTAATTTTATGTGCTATTTTAATCACAGTTACGTCAATGCTTTTTGCTGGGTTAAAAATTATCAAACCAAATGAGGCTCTAGTTTTATCTTTATTTGGTAAATATTACGGTACAATCTATGAAAGCGGCTATCATTTTGTAAATCCATTTTGTACAGCAATCTACCCTAGAACAAGAGATGAGGAGGCTGTAAAAAAGGTTTCCCTAACAAAGAAGGTGGGTGAGAATGTTCCGGAACTTCCTTCTGCATCTGTTTCAAAGAAGATCTCTACAAAACTTTCTACTTTTGTTAATGGTACTCAAAAAGTTAATGACAAACTTGGAAATCCAATTGAAATTGGAGCTATTGTTATTTGGAAAGTCGTAAATGCAACAAAGGCTGTAATCAATATAGATAATTATATTGAGTATCTTTCTAATCAAACAGACTCTATCATTAGAAATGTTGCAAGGCTTTATCCTTATGACATTATTAGTGATAATGAAGATGAAGACAATGAGGCAGAGGAACTTACTTTGCGTGGTTCTTCCAGTCTTATTGCTCAGCAAATGAAAGAAGAGCTTTCTCACAAAGTAGAAGATGCAGGAATTGAGATTGTTGAAGTTAGACTTAATCAAATTGCATATGCTCCAGAGATTGCAGCTGCAATGCTTCAAAGACAGCAAGCTGTTGCAATTATTGCTGCCCGTAGAAAAATTGTTGAAGGTGCTGTGAGCATGGTAGAGATGGCTTTAGACCAGCTTAAAAATAATGATATTGTAAGTCTTGATGAAGAGCGCAAAGCACAAATGGTTTCTAATCTTCTTGTTGTTCTTTGCGGAAACAAAGAGGCAAATCCTATTCTTAATGCCGGCTCAATTTATTAGGATTATGCAGTATGGCAGAACCAGAAAAAATTGAGCTAAACAAAGATAAAAAACAAGTTCCTCTAAGACTTTCAAAGACTTTGTTTGATGACCTGTCGGCATGGGCTCAAGATGATTTTCGTAGTCTTAATGGCCAAATAGAGTATCTTTTGTCTGAGGCTGTGCGAAAACGCAAAAAAAGACAGTAGTGCGTTGCACTTGGAAAATCAAAAAAAGAGCTGTAACTTTTTGGCAGAAAACTAGTCCATGTTACAGCTCTTTTTCAAACAAAACTGTCATTGTGCGAGGTCTCTTCTAAGACCTCGTAAATTTATTTCTCAAAATAGCGAGCAAGAAGTCCTTCAAAAGCTTTGCCATGGCGAGCTTCATCTCTTGCCATTTCGTGAACAGTATCATGAATGGCATCAAGATTATACTTCTTTGCAAGTTTTGCAAGCTCTGTTTTGCCCATCGTTGCACCGTTTTCAGCTTCAACTCTCAGTTGTAAGTTTTTCTTTGTGCTATCAGTCACAACTTCTCCAAGAAGTTCAGCAAACTTTGCAGCATGCTCAGCTTCTTCAAGTCCCGCTTTTTCCCAATACATTCCAATTTCTGGATAACCTTCACGATGAGCAACACGTGCCATTGCAAGGTACATTCCTACTTCGCAACACTCTCCTTCAAAGTTAGCTCTAAGCCCATCAATGATTTCTTTTTGGACTTCTTCTGGGACATCAGTACCAAACTGTTTGCCAACACCAACAACGTGTTCCGATGCCCATGTCATTTCACCTTTTTGCTCTGTGAATTTATTTCCAGGGCATTTGCATTGTGGACAAAATGCAGGTGGCTGGTCTCCTTCGTGTACGTATCCGCATATTGGACATACCCATTTCTTCATCTTAAATTCCTCC
>CAVDPO010000011.1:0-4387 GCA_963610855.1 Segatella copri | reverse complement strand
GGCTATAAGAGGTTTCCAAAAACCTCATAAGAATTAATATACGAATTCTTTTTTGAGTTCAATGGAGGGTATATGGCTTGTGAAAATCCTTTAGCAAGTAGAGATGGTTTTAAGAAAATAGTTGAGTATTCTAAAACATTGCCAACGCCACATGTTATAGTCGATCTCTCTCTTATTCGCTCATATTATGAGAGAATGGCTAAAGCGTGCAATTATGCTCAAATCTATTTTGCGCTTAAAGCATGCCCTCTAGATGAAATATCTACAATGTTATATTCAATGGGCTCTTGTTTTGATATTGCAAGTAAATATGAACTTGACCAAGTTTTAGCACTTGGAGTTTCACCCTCTAAGATTTTTTATGGAAATACAATAAAGAAAGAAGAAGATATAGCATATTTTTACTCAAAAGGGGTTACTGCTTTTGCAAGTGATTGTGAAAATGATGTTCGTAAAATTGCACGTGTAGCACCAAAAGCAAATGTTTATTTTAGAGTTCTTCTACCATCAAGTAACAGTGCAGACTGGCCACTTTCACGTAAGTTTGGATGCCATAGTGATTTAGTTCTAAAACTTATAGAACTTGCAAAAAATTTAGAGCTAAATCCAATAGGTCTTTCGTTTCATGTGGGTTCTCAACAAAGAGATGTTACTGTTTGGGACACAGCTCTTGGAATGTGTGCTCAAATTTTTGCTAAATCTTGTTGCAAGTTGTCTCTTATAGATATGGGAGGAGGGCTTCCTGCTAGGTATGTTTATGAAACAATGCCACTTGAAGAGTATGCTTCTATAATCAAGGGCTATATAGAAAAGCACTTTCCTAATGAAAGCGAGCGACCTCGTTTTGTAATGGAGCCGGGACGAAGTTTAGTTGCAGATAGCGGTGTTTTAGTTTCTTCTGTTGTTGAAGTTGCAAATAAAGGCGGTAATGAAGATTACAGGTGGGTATACCTAGACGCCGGTAAGTTTAATGGCCTTATAGAAACAATAGATGAGAGTATTAGATATAGCAGTGTTTGTTCTTGTGATATGGAGTGTAGAGAAGAAACTTCTCCAGTTGTTTTAGCAGGACCCACATGCGATAGCATGGATATTATGTATGAGAAAGAAAAATATCCAATGCCTGTTAATCTAAAAGCAGGGGATAGAGTTTATTTTCTTGCAGCAGGTGCATATACAGGAAGTTATGCAAGTGTAAACTTTAACGGTTTTCCTCCAATTAAAACGTACGTAACGCAATAAAGTTGTTTTCTAGCATTGTTCTCTAGCCCTGTATAAAAACAGCATTACAAAAAATAAAAAGAGAGTTGCAATTTGCACCGCAGCTCTCTTTTTAGCTCTCTTTTGTAGCTATCTTGCAAAAAACACTCAAATTAGTTTTTTTCTAGTGCAAGAGTCATTGTTGTTTGGTCGCAAACTTCACTTGGCCCAAAGTACTGTATTGCACCAGGGAAAGTGAAACATGTTTCATTTGCCCATTCTTGTCTATGCTCATTGAAGTACTCAAAAGGTTTGCCATCAAGTTCTACAAGAGCCTTTTTAATTACAGGCTTTTTTTGACCATGGCGCTGTTCCATATTCATCATCATAGTTATTGGAATGCCGCCTGCTTGCCATTCTTCTGCTCTCTTGTGTAAGTTTGTAACACTTGAAAGATATCCAGTAAGATTTGACTTAATTAAGAAATAAGCATTGTAACCTAAGCTATAGCAGTAGTCTGCATCAAAATTAGATGGGAATGCACAACGGCCTTCATATCCAAAGAAATGGTTTTGAGTGTTAAATTTACCACAATATGAGCCATCTTGTTTCATTTGATTAAGCTTTGTTGTTACTGTTTGAATAAGGAGCTTTTCTGTTTCAATCTTACTTACTTGTACATTTCCATGCGGGTCACGGTCTGCAAGAAGTTGTGCTTTAATCTCAACAGGCAAGCTGTCAAATACAACCTTAGATTTCTCTGTTAAACGTTTTTCAACAAACGCAATTTTTTCTGCTGAGTTTTCAAGATTGTTAAATTCTTGTTCTGTTTTTGCAAGTAAGTCGTTGATTTCAGATATAAGAATTTTAAGAGATGGAATAAACTCAATAAGTCCTTCTGGTACAAGACATACTCCAAAGTTGAGCCCTTTTTGTGCACGAGTAGCAACTATATTGGCAATATAAGTTGTTATATCGTCAACTGATTGGTTTTTAGCTTCAACTTCTTCTCCAATAAGACAAATATTTGGTTGTGTTTGCATTGCACATTCAAGTGCTATGTGGCTTGCACTTCTTCCCATAAGGCGTATAAAGTGCCAGTATTTACGAGCAGAATTTGCATCACGCTCAATATTTCCAATAAGCTCTGAATACGTTTTAGTTGCTGTATCAAAACCAAAAGACGTTTCAATACTTTCGTTTTTTAAGTCGCCGTCAATAGTTTTTGGACATCCTACAACGCACACAGGCTCGCCTTTTGCTCTAAAATATTCTGCAAGGACAGCTGCATTTGTATTAGAGTCATCTCCTCCAATAATTACGATTGCATTTATACCATGAGATCTACAAACAGTTGCGCATACAGCAAACTGCTCTTGAGTTTCTAGCTTTGTTCTTCCTGAGCCAATTATGTCAAAACCGCCAGTATTTCTATATTGATTAATGATTTCATCTGTCATAACAAGATATTTGTCATCAAGTATTCCACTTGGACCGCCTAAAAAGCCATATAACTGGTTATCTTTATTCGCTTTTTTAAGGGCATCATATAGACCGCATATTACATTATGTCCACCAGGAGCTTGCCCTCCAGAGAGTATAACACCAACTTTTAAGACTTTGTCTGAACTTCCTGACTTTTTATCGCTTACTTCAAAATACACTTTTGGAAGCCCGTAAGTATTTGGAAATAGTGCTTTTAATTCTTCTTGGTCACTTGAAGATTGTGTAGGCTCTCCAAAATTTGGAGCTATTTTACTAATTTGTTCTCTAAGCACTTTTGGAAGTTTTGGCTTGTACTCATATCTTGCTTTTTGTAATGCGGAGATTTTCATTTTTGTCCCTCCATAGTTATCCATATTTGTGAGGTTTTTTGCATTTGCAAAAATCTCTTATATGCCAATATTTTACTTTTTTAGAGCCTCGTTGTGCAATAAGAACAAAAAGTGTATTCTGCTTTGTGAGTTAGCTTTTATGTGTTGTGAAGGAGAAGACTTGTGAGTATTGAGCTTTGGATTGACGCTGATTCTGTTCCCAAAAATTTGCGCAGTATTATCCTAAAAGCGGCAACAAGGCTGGATCTTCCTACTTTTTTTGTCGCTGACAGGGCTCTTTCTGACATTGAACTTTTTATCCAAGAGGACACTTTTAGGAGAAGGCAATCTTTAAGAGATAAAGGCCAGGCCGATACCTCTGTTCTTAGAAACTGTAGGTCTAAAATTTCAATGATTGTTGTTGAAAGTGCTCCCAATAGTGCCGATAACTACATTGTTGAAAACTCACATATTCCTGCTTTGTGCATAACTCACGATATTCCGCTTGCTTCTCGTATGTTAGATAAAGGTGCATTTGCTATTGATGATAGTGGTGAAAGTTTTACGTCTCAAAACATAAAAGTTAGGCTGGGCGATAGGCTTGTTAATGAAAAATTGAGAGAAATGGGAGTTTTTGCTGATTGTAAAAGTAAAAAGAAAGAGACATCCTCTAACGCATTTGCCAACAATTTAGATAGAACTCTAACTTTTATGATGAAAAATCTGTAAACCTAAAGAGGTTTTTTGCAAAATGAGCTTTGTGAAGATTGAATTTGGGATTATGTATCTTCTATCTTTTTGAATATCACTTTAAGAGAGAATCATAAGAGAGAATGCTATGATTTTTAAGTACTTTTCTTTATCATTAAACTTGTACTTATGATACTCTATAGTCATAAACAAAAAGATTAATAGGACATAAGCAATGGCTGACAACAAACTCCAAATTAGAAACAGTACAGTAGACTTTCTTGTATTCACAAAAGACGCACATGAAGATGGTATTGAAGTTCGTATACAAGATAATAATGTGTGGCTAACGCAAAAAGCCATTGGTCAACTTTTTGATGTTGATAGAAGCGTTGTCACAAAGCACCTAAAAAATGTCTTTGAAAGTGGCGAGCTTTCAGAAAGTTTAACTTGTGCAAATTTTGCACAAACTGCTAATGATGGCAAAACCTACCAGTATAAATTCTATTCACTAGCTGCAATTATTGCTGTTGGATACCGCATAAATTCAAGTAGAGCAACGCAGTTTAGGCAATGGGCAACTAAGTTAGATGCTTTTTTGCAATTCAACAATGCCGATATTTTACAAGACAAAGGAAAAGTTACAGCGACTATAGCAAAAGCCTTTGCAGAAAGTGAATTTG
>CAVDPO010000010.1:0-20423 GCA_963610855.1 Segatella copri | reverse complement strand
GAGTTCCATCTGCTCATACTTATATATCAAAAAAAGATATTAAATCCATTCACAAAGTTTTGCAAAAAGTGGCCATAATCTTATAGATAACTTATTGTACATAAAACAAATAAAAAATTTTCAAAAATTTTTCAATTTTACAAAAGTCCCTCTTGATTTACAAATCCCAACCCAATATAAGCAAAGCTAGTCTTGTAAAAGCATTTTGCCTAATTGACTTGCATATTGGCGGTGTTTTACACTCCTCTAGATGAGTTCAAAAGATTGCTACATTTGGAATTTTGACTATAGTTCTATTTCCTCTATTACAAAGCTTTTGGAAGAAAATGGGCTTTCAATGACAAAAAAATTTGGCCAAAATTTTCTTATCTCTCAAGTGATGTTAGAAAAAATTGTATCACTATGTGGTTCTTTAGATGGCGCAAATGTTTGGGAAATAGGTCCTGGGTTTGGAGCTTTGACCACAAAACTATTGCAACAAAATGCACATGTTACAGCTTTTGAAATAGACCATGGGTTTTGTAAAATTCTAAAAGAACAAGCGTTCGTCAACAATCCCAATTTTAGATTAATAGAAGGTGATGCTCTAAAAACATGGAGAGCCCTTTATGAAAAAGAAGGAACACCAAATGTAATTTGTGCAAACCTTCCTTATAATGTAGGGTCCATTTTTATTGCCTCTCTTATTGAAAATAGATGTTTGCCAAACAGAATGGTATACACACTACAAAGTGAAGTAATCCAAAGGATGTGCTCAAAAAATGGGGACAAGCAGTACTCTGGGTTCTCTGTATTAACTAATATAGATTACGAAAATAAAGAAGCTTTCAAGATAAAAGCTGGTTGTTTTTTCCCGCCCCCAAACGTAGATAGCTCTGTTGTTGTTATGGAAAAAAGAAAAAATCCTGCAATTTCACAAGAAGAAGTTTCTTTTTTCATTAATTTTGTAAGAACGATATTCTCGCAGAGAAGAAAAACAATAAAAAACAACCTCAAAGGCATGGGTCTAAACGGAGATGCAATGGAAGCTGTATTTGAAAAAGTTGGCATTTGTGCATCAAAGAGACCTGAGAACCTTACAATAGAAGAACTTGTAACCCTTTCAAAAGCTATAAACACAACTTTGCGAAACAATCAAAAAGAGATATTCTGAGCCTATGAACGTTTTTATTTATACTTTGGGATGCCGGTTAAACCAGTGTGAAAGTGAAGCTATAGCCCAAGCTTTTGAAGAACGTGGCAATCTTGTCCTTAAAACTTTAGAGGACAACAATGGCGACAAAGACTTAGAAGACGGAGCTACAAACAAAGATAAAGATGTAAACCTTGTTATTGTAAATACTTGCACTGTAACAAGTAAAGCCGAACAAAAAGCGCGTCGCATGATTAGACTCTTTAGCTCAAAATGTCCAGTTCTTGTAACAGGTTGCTATGCACAAATGAATGCACATGAGATAGAAAATCTTGCGCCAAATGTAGTGGTTTTACCGCTAGACAGGAAACCTGAACTTTTGAAATTGCCTTCTTTTTTTGAAGTTGTTTTAGGAAACGCAAATGCAGAGAAGCAAAGCGATAGCGTCTTAGAACTCTTACATAAATTTGTAAAAGGCAACACTACAAACCAAAACACTACAAACCAAAATACCGCAAAAGAAAATGCATTAGACAATGGTATCGGCCTTTCTAAAAAACCTTCCTCTGAATTCGACTATGCCCCAAGCGATTTCACCTACCATTGTCGTTCATACTTAAAAGTCCAAGACGGGTGTGATAATAATTGTGGCTACTGTCGTGTTCACATAGCACGTGGCCCAGCCTCAAGCCTTGATGCCAACATTGCAGTCCAACGGGCGCTTGAAATTGAAAAGCGCGGCTACCATGAAATCGTACTAACTGGCGTCAACCTCACAATGTACGACCACAACGGGAAAGGGCTTGGTGGCCTTTTGGAAAAGCTGTTGGCAAATTTGGGTCCAAATATTCGATTTAGGCTTTCTTCGCTAGAGCCCGATAACGTTGATGATTTCCTTTTAAGGCAACTAGAAGATCCAAGAGTGCAACCGCATTTTCATATTCCAATTCAAAGTGCTGCCCCCAAAGTAATGCAAAGGATAAATCGCAATTACAGTCTGGAGCACTTAAAATATGTGGTAAGCCGGCTTAGAGAAATAAAAGAAGACCCATTCTTAGCATGTGATATAATAACAGGACTTCCTGCTGAGGGAGATGATGAATTTGAACAAACAAAAGCTTTTTTACAGGAAAACCATTTTGCAATGATGCATGTATTCCCTTTTAGTCCACGCCCAAACACAGCTCTTGAGAAAGCCCACGACAGGGCTCCAGAAAGCGTGAGAGATGAGAGAGCCAAGATCTTGCGCCAAATGGCACTAGAAATGAATGAACAATACCTTAATAGACAAATTGGCAGGCATGTTGAAGTCATTTTAGAAGAAAGAAAAAACGGCTTTTGGTATGGTCTTACAGGCAATTATATGAAAGTCAAAACAAATATTTCAGTCCCTTTCACTAAGAAAGGAGATCTTGTAAGAGGAATTGTAACTTCTTTTAATACAGTAAGTTGCAACAATTAAAGAGAGGTTTTTATGAAGAGAAAAGACGGAGTAAGAGTCAAAGATGCAGACCCATTGTACGCCATAGTCCCTTACATAATGAACAAACGCTACGATGCCATGAACATGATAACGTTGGATATTCCAGTAATGCCAATAAAAGCGTACTTACGAAAAAAAAGACAAGAAGGGAAATTCGTAAGCCACTTAGGCATAGTTGTTGCAACGTATCTTAGGACTGTGTGTAAGTTCCCACTTCTCAACAGATTCATAGTGAACAAAAAGATATACGATAGAAAAGATTTTGACGTTGCTATGGTCGTGCTAAAAGACGGAGATGGCGACATGGAAGGAACCATGAGCAAAATTCGTTTTGATTTAAGCGATACAATTTTCCAAGTCCAAGAAAAAATTGATGCGTACATAGAAAACAACAGAAAAGAAAAAAACAAAAATGCAACCGATAAACTTATAAAAAAGCTATTGGCTTTACCTGGAGTTGCAAATTTTGGCGTAGGGCTATTCAAATGGATGGATCGCCGCGGAATCCTTCCCAAAAGCGTTATTGATGCAAGCCCATTTCATACAAGTCTCACAGTATCAAACCTTGCAAGTATAAAAACAAACCACATTTACCACCATTGCTATGAATTTGGAACAACTAGCGTATTCATTACAATGGGAAATTCTAGAGAGGTTGCATTTAGAGAAAAAGGTGAAATTGTATTCAAAACTTGCATTCCTCTTGGTGTTGTCATGGATGAGAGAATTTGTAGCGGACATTATTTTGCATCGGCTTTCCAGAATATGAAAAAGTACTTCAAGAATCCTTCGCTCTTAGAGATGTCACCAGAAGAAGAGGCTTTGTTTGAAAAGCAACAAGAAGAAGAGCTCGAGAAAAAGAGATCCCTTGCTAACGATGCGGAAAACTCTTCTTTAGAGCCATCTTCTTTGGCGCCATCTTCTTTGGAGCAAAACACAATGGAGAATGAAAGTGCAACGGTTCAAATTACAAGAGGTTACTGATACATTTTGCCAAAGCCAATACCTCTGTCCTCCCTCTTTCTTTGTTGAGCTTGAAGACCTTGAAAGCACAAATTCAACAAATGCTCTTCTTCTCAACTTGGCCCGCAATGGCGCTCCTTTTGGCACTGTTATTTGGGCACACAGTCAAACAGGCGGTCGTGGACGTCTTGGACGTTCGTTTTCTTCTCCTCCCGGAGGTGTGTATTTAAGCCTTCTAGTTCCTGCTCCATTGGAACTTGACGACATTGGGTTTGCTTTGACTGCAAAAGCTGGAGTTGCTACAAAAAGAGCAATAGAAAGTATTAGTCATAAGAAATGCGGAATTAAATGGGTGAACGACATAATAGTTGAAGACAAGAAAGTTTGTGGCATTTTGGCACAAATGGTTGAACTTCCACATAGTCAAGATGCCTTATATGGCAAATGTTGCAATAGAATTTGTACGAACAACTCTAAGACAGGCCATCAAAATGAAGTAAAAAGCAAAGAACCAAAATATGGAGTAGTCATTGGTATTGGGGTAAACTACACTACTCCTGTTTCAAGCTTTAGTGATGACATAAAGGATATTGCGACTTCGTTATTTGACAACGAAGAAGAAGCACCTCCAATGAAAGATTTTGTATTCTCATTACTAGGAAATGTCCTTGGGCTTATTTGTGGTAAAGAACATGAAGAAAATTGGTTAAAAGAGTATAAAAACTCTAGTACAATTTTAGGAAACAAAGTAAAAGTAATTCAAGCTGGTTCTGTTGTTGGTGAAGGCACAGCTGTTTCCATAGATGACAAATGCCATTTGCATGTTTTATATGAAGACGGCAAGGAGATTATTCTATCAACCGGAGAAGTTAGCGTAAGAAGAGTGCAAGACTCATAGAGGTACTCATAGAGCTACAAGGAAAGGTTCGTTATGGTAAACAAAGAAGAATGGAAAAGTTTTGTTCAAAATAGTTTGCAAAAAATATATGAAAATGCTGGCCATGAGGGTGTTTTACAGCCTCTTGTTATGCAAGTACCACCAAAACCAGAGATGGGAGATTTAGCCTTCCCTTTGTTCTCTTATGCAAAAGCTTTTGGCAAGGCTCCAAACATTATAGCTCAAGAGTTATGCTCTTTTATTGACAATCTAGAAGAGAAACCAGACGGGCAGGCTTTTGCGCTTGGTCCATATTTGAACGTTAAAGTTAATATGGATAGCATCGTTGCTCAAATGTATAGCAAAATTAAGAACGAAGGATCTTCTTATGGGCATTCTCATTCTCTTAATGAAAAGAAGGTCATGATTGAGTTTAGTTGTCCTAATACAAATAAACCTCTTCATTTAGGACACGTGAGAAATGACTGCATTGGTCAAAGCATGAGCCAAATTCTCAAGGCTTGTGGAGCTTCTGTGATGAAAGTCAATCTTATCAACAACAGAGGTGTTCATATTTGCAAATCTATGCTTGCGTACCAAAAATTCTCCAACGGAGAAACTCCAGAGTCCTCTGGTATAAAGGGCGACCATCTTGTGGGTAACTACTATGTGCGTTTTGCTCAATGGGAATCTAGCGAATTAGAAAAAGATATTAAGGCAAATCTTGAAAAAGGGATGTCTGAAGAAGAAGCAAAAGCTTCCGCTAAGAAAACCAATAAACCAGACCTTGAGGCTCAAGAAATGTTAAGAAAGTGGGAGATGGGAGACCCAGAAGTTTTGAGATTGTGGAAGCTCATGAACACTTGGACTTTAGAAGGTGTTGCTCAAACTTATGAAAATACTGGCATTAGTTTTGATAAATATTACTATGAAAGCGACACTTACAAACTTGGAAAAGATAAGGTTCTTGAAGGCCTCGAAAGAGGTATCTTTCAAAAAGCTGAAGATGGTTCTATATATATTGACAACTCTGATATCGGTCTAGATAAAAAAATTCTTCTCAGACGAGATGGCACGTCAATTTACATTACGCAGGACATTGGTACAGCTATTAATAGGCATGAAGATTGGCCTTTTGACAGCCTCATTTATGTTGTTGCGAGCGAGCAAAATTACCATTTCAAGGTACTTTTCCATGTTTTGGACAAGTTAGGCTATCCTTGGGCAAAAGATTTACACCATCTTTCTTATGGCATGGTTTTTCTTCCAGAAGGCAAGATGAAAAGTCGTGAGGGTACAGTTGTTGATGCTGACGACCTCATCTTGTCGTTAACTTCAATGGCAAAAGAGCAAATTCTTGAAAAAGGCCGGGAAGATGAGTTAGAAGATGTAGATGACACTGCTCACAAGATTGCTCTTGGTGCATTAAATTACTACATTTTGCAATTCAACCCTACAAAAGATTTTGTTTTCAATCCAAAAGAATCTCTCTCTTTTAATGGCAATACTGGCCCATATTTGCAATACATGGGTGCAAGAATTTCTTCTATGTTAAGAAAATATGATGCTGCCTCTTATAGAGATGTTGCCTTTGAACCTTCCCTCTTAGGACTTGAGGATGAACGTGAAATGCTCAAAATGCTCGTTTCTTTCCCTGAGACTGTCGCAAAAGCTTGCTCGTTGTATGACCCTAGCATTGTATGTGCTTTCTTGTATGATCTCTCTAAGAAGTTTTCACACTGGTATCACGACAATCAAATTCTAAAAGCAAGTTCGCCGGCTCTCGTCAAAGCTAGAGTTTCTTTGTGCGAGATGGTTCTACAAGTCATGAAAAATGCATTTGCCCTTGTGGGCATTCCTTTCTTAGAGAAGATGTAAAATCTTAGGTTTGGTCAGTCATAAGAGTAAAACTGTAAAAGCCTAGTCTCTCCAAACTACTGGGCTCTAACAGCAAAAAGATCAAGGATGCCATCCACAAGGCGGTTTAATTCCCAACTGGGGTCTATCTCAGTGTCCATTGCATCACTAGAAACAAGTTTAATAAGACAATCTTGAACTACACAAGAGAAGAAATCGCTTGCAATATCAGTATCTGGGATATCTAACCAACTGCGTTGCACGCAGTATTCAAAAGCCACCTGTATGCGAGCTGTAATCATTAAGCTAATTTCACGAGCAGCCTCATCATATGTTTGACTAAAAAGTCTTTGTTGTTGAACCACAGCAAAATATTGAGAAAGAGGAACCTCTCCAAATGTTTCTATAATGCTGTTTACTAATGAGACGAGAAGTTCCTGTGCATCTTTAGCCTTAAAGTTCACAACAAATGTCTTTTTTGCCAGTAAGGTATGGCAGTACTCAAGGATGCTTTGAAGAATATCATCTTTACTTTCAAAGTGGCTGTATAAACTAGACTGTTGTAGTCCCTTGGCCTTTGCAATGTCTCGAATGCTCACATTTGCAAGACCTTTGAGGCTTCCAAGCTCAAGAGTTTTAAGGATTATTTCTTCTTTTCTTTTCATGCTTAATAAGATCTCACTTGTGGGTTATATATGCTATATAGCAAACGAACGTTCGTTAGTCAACATCTTTTTTATCTCTTTTCCCCACAAAAGATATGGAACAAAACAAACACTTTTTGTATAACATTAAAGAAATCAAATTTAAGGAAGGTTTTTGAAAAATGGGCTTTGTGAATATCCATAAAGTCAGTTTTACAAAAATCTCAAGGATGTGTTTTTAATGTACGCACTCGTAGAAATTCTTGGAAAGCAGTACAAGGCAGAAGAAGGAAAGACAATCCAAGTTGACCTCGTTAAAGCAGATCTTGGCGCAGAAGTCACCTATAATTCTGTTCTTGCAGTTGTAAAAGAAGATGATGTCAAGTTTGGCACACCATATGTTGAAGGTGCCAGCATTGTAGCTACACTTGAGGCCAATACAAAGGGCGACAAGGTTCGTGTCTACAAGTTCCACAAGAGAAAGGGATATCGCAAGACTCAAGGTCATAGACAGAATTATTCCATTCTCAAGATTGAAAAGATTAACGCATAAGGGAGGCAATCAATGGCTCATCATAAAGGTGGTGGTTCATCCAGAAACGGAAGAGACTCTAATGCACAGCGCCTCGGCGTAAAGCGTTATGGCGGTCAGATTGTCAAAGGCGGAGAAATTCTTGTTCGCCAGCACGGCACAAAAATTCACCCGGGCGAAAACGTAGGCTTGGGCTCTGACTATACACTCTTTGCAAAGGTTGGTGGAAAAGTTCTTTACCACGCAAGAAACAACCGCAACTATGTAAGCATAGTTGTAGAAGAGTAATATTGAGAAATAATCTCTATGTTTGGTTTTTCTGATGAAACCTATATTGACATTGCCTCCGGAAACGGGGGCAATGGTTGTGTTTCTTTTAGACGTGAAAAATTTGTAGCCAAAGGAGGCCCAGACGGTGGGGACGGAGGCAAAGGCGGTGACGTCGTCTTTGTCGTCAAAAACAACCTAAGAACTTTGGCACACCTCAAGACAATTCGCTCTTTCCGTGCAGAAAACGGCAAAGGAGGAAGTGGCGCACGCTGTTATGGACGCAATGGAAACGATATGGAAATTCCAGTTCCTCCCGGAACCATAATCAAAGATGCCACAACAGGAGAAATAATCAAAGATTTGAGCGGACTCGAGCGCTTTGTATTCCTAAAAGGAGGCAAAGGAGGCCTTGGTAACTATCACTTCAGAACCGCAACACGACAAGCTCCAAAATTTGCACAACCAGGAGAAAGCGGTGTTGAAATGAGAGTTGGTATTGAACTTCTTGTTATTGCAGACATTGGCTTTGTGGGATTTCCAAATGCTGGCAAAAGTTCACTTATGAACATGCTAACCAATGCTCGCAGTAAAGTAGCTTCATACCCATTTACAACCAAAATTCCACAGCTTGGCATGATGCGTCTTGGAGATCAAGATTTAGTCATTGCTGACATCCCAGGGATCATTGAAGGAGCAAGCCAAGGCGCAGGTATGGGTTTTAAGTTTCTAAAACACATTTCACGCACAGGTGGACTTGCATATCTTGTAGACATGTCAGATCCCCAATGCCTTAAGCAGTACGAATTACTTAGAAACGAACTTGGCACTTTCTCTAGCTCCTTGCTTGATAAAAGAGAAGTTCTCATTGGCACAAAACTTGACGAAGAAGGAGCCCTAGAAAACTTTGAAAAATTCAAAGCTAAATACGCAGACAAAAAAGTCTTTGGAATGAGCATTTTTGACGAAGACTCTGTCAAGCCAATCATGAAAGCATTTATAGACATGATAGAAGAGCCATCTGTCGAAAAAGGCTTCACGACAAAACCAGACACAGATGCATTCTATCCCGATTCCGACGACCGCTTTCTTCCCCTCGAAGACTAATTTTTTAGACCAATAAGGGAGTGCATAATGGACAAAAAGGAAAAAGTTGCCATTCTTGGAGGAAGTTTTGACCCAGTGCATTTAGGACACCTTTCTTTGCTCCACAACGCTATTGCACTTTCATGCTATGAAAAATTCTTAATTGTACCAGCAGCATTAAGCAACTTCAAACAAGATAGTGCACCAAAAGCGACAAACAAAGAACGCCTTGAAATGCTTTATCTTGCTTTAGAAGATTATAAAGAACTATATCCTAAGGATAATGACGTAAATATTGAAATCTCAACTATTGAACTTGAAAGAGGCGGAGTCTCTTATACTTACGACACAGTAATAAGCCTTAAGAAAGCTTACAACATAAAAGGAAGATTAGGCCTAATTATTGGAGATGACCAAATACCAGAACTTACAAAATGGTATAGATATGAAGACTTAAAAGATGAAGTTGAGTTCTTAATTTGCAGACGTGATATAAAACAAAATCATTGGTCTCAAATACCAAAAGATGTTCATTATAAAAAAATAGAGCCAAATGAAATTGCGCCACAATCTTCAAGCGTTTTTAGAGAAAACAAAACAGTTTATATGGACTACCTATCAAAGAGAGTTTCACAGTATGTCACAGAACATAATTTGTACCACTGAAGAACTTAGACAATATCTAAAGAAAACAGTAACAACAAAAAGATATGTACATAGCATGGGTGTAGCAAATTCCTGTGTAGAATTGTTAGAAAGGTATCCTAACAATGACTATCCTAAAAAATGGAAAGCCTTTGAAGCAGCAAGTTTTTGTGGCCTAGCACATGACCTTGCAAGAGAGCTAGATGATAGCTCAATTATTGAATATTGCAAAGAAAATTCAATAGAACTATCAAAAGAGGACATTAAAGCCCCTGTCTTGGCACATGGAAAAGTGTCAGCACATATAGCACAAAAATTGTGTGGAGACTATCCTCAACAATGGCATAAAGCTATAGCAGAACACACCCTAGGAAGCTCAAATATGGACAGTCTTTCTCTTGCTTTATTTTGTGCCGACTTTATAGAACCCTCCCGTCCTTTTATGAGTGAAAAACGCAAAACCTTCTATTTAGAAGCACCAAGCCTTGGTGCCTGTGCTTACCGCATCTTGTGTGATATGATAGACCATAGAATAAGCAAAGGCTTTTCTGATATTGCACAAGATTCTTTAGATATGAAAAAATCTTTGGAAGAAAAAGGATGTAGTGTTGGGCGCATTGCATGGAACAAATAACCTAAAGACACTAATAGCTTAAAACATAGAAGTTGGAGCATCTAAAAAATGGAAAGAAATGCAAGAAAAATAATAATTCTAATGCTTGCACTATTTTTAATACTCTCGGCTCTTTGTAGTTGCAAATCTTCTAAAAAAGATTGTTTTTATGCTTATTTTGAAGACTCAGCTTTTATAATTGTTTACGACCACAAAGTAAACAAATTATATGAAGTCGTGCTACCTTTGGAAGAAATCCTCCTTTGGGGAAAAGAAGCAGGACTTGATTCCATTCCCGTTGCTATGCAAAATTACGTTGGCTTAAAAGAAACGGGTTTTCTCATTGGAACAAAAGATGCTCTTCAAACTTTAAGAGATATGCTTGACGAAATGGGAAATGACAGAGACGGTGAGAACTCTGGAGACAAAAGAATTGAGACTTTTGCACAAAATATCCAAGTATTGAGCAAAAAACCTTTGTCCGATAATATGAACAAGCTCTGTGGCCAAGATATGGCAAAAGCACTCGAGATACTTAAAAACAAAAATCCAGAAACAGTGTTTTATGATGCACGAGAGCTTTTTAATAATGAAGATTTGAACTTCTCCCAACGATACTTTTCACAGTGGTTAGGACAAGTTCTTGGAGGATATTAAATGAGAGAAGAAATAGCGGCAAAAGCTAAAGCTATAAGCGACTTTTTAACAGAACACAAAGGAATGGAAGTTGTAACTATAGATGTCTCAGAAGAGTGCTCTTGGACAGAATGCTTTGTTATATGCACAGTTTCTAGCCTTGGCCATTTACGTGGTCTTGCAAGAGAACTTTGGGGCCTTCTAAACGACCTTGGACTTGAAGTTAATAACAGACACAAGTCTGTAGGGGATGACGGTTGGGAGCTTATAGACTGTGGAGATATAGTAATTCACTTAATGAGCCAAGAACTGCGTGATTTTTATTCTCTTGAAAAACTTTGGCAAAAGTTTGGGAAATAAAGAAACAGACTGCTTTTATTAAATATCAAGCAGTTTTGAAAACATCTATATCTTCTTTATAACACTTCCGCTCCTGCTATAAGTAGGAGCGTTTTTGTATACAGCAAAAGTCCCATTTACCATAACAAAATCTAGGCCAGTACACATTGCAAAAGGATTTTTCAAACTTGAATTGTCATGTAATGTCCTAGGGTCAAAAACAACGAGATCGGCCTTATTACCTTTTTTAATTATCCCTCTATCAAGTATGCCAAGACGAGATGCAACTTTGCTTGTCATTTTAGAAATGGTTTCCGGCAAAGAAGCCACATTATTTTTAAGACACATTGTTTCAATCAAATGAATAGCTGCGTTTGCACTGCGTGGATGTGAGAGGTCTCCAGTGTAAAGGGAATCGGTGCCAAAGAGCATTAGAGGGTCTTTGAAAATTTTTCGTAGGTTGTCTGTACTTTGAGTTATATCGGCCATTAAAGCTAGTTCTTGTTCTTTTGAAAGTAACATAAAAAGAGCATCATAAGGGTCTTTACCTAATTTTTTTGCAGCTTCACTCAAAGTTAGGCCATCAAAAGAGGGAGAACTCTCAAGACTTACAATTCTGATGTCATCCCAAGTGCAGAGTTCTACAATGCTATCCCATCCATGAGGATGTAGAATTTCATCAATAGTTTTCTTTCTAAGAGAAATATTGTCTTCCATTGTTGCTAGAGTTTTTGAAAGTTCGTCTTTATTAAGGCGCAACAAGAAAGGAGGTAAGAGACTAAATAGACTAGTACTTCCATACTCGTATGGATATTGGTCAAATTGTACATCAAAACCCTTGTCTTGGAAGCGGTGTATTTTTTCAAGAACAGCATCAACCTTGCTTTGGTTAGCTCTACCAATAGCTTTGAGATGGGAGATTTCAAGTTTTACTCCTGTTTTTTCAACATAGCCCAAAATTTCATCTATTGAACAAAGAATCTCGTCGCCTTCGCATCTATGATGAACAGCAAAAATTCCATCATTCTTTTTCACTTCTTCTAAAAGTGACACAATTTCTTTTTCGTCAGCAAAAAGACACGGTGCATAATAGAGTCCTGTCGATAGCCCAAAACAGCCCTGTTGCATTGAAAGACTAAGAAGCTCTCGCATTTGAGCTATTTCTTTATCATTTGCAACCCTATTTGGATTTCCTTTTATTGTAGACATTCTTAACATACTATGACTTTGTAAGAAGCCCATATTAATTCCAGGATGTCTAGAGTCATCTATGCTTCTAGCATAAGTTGAAAAATCAGTCCAAGTCCAAGATTGTGAATAATGCCCAAGAATGTCTGCAAACACAGGATGGTCTTCTTTTTTTCTTGGATATACGCCAATGCCACAGTTTCCAGACAAATCAAAAGTAATCCCTTGTTGTGTCTTATGATACATTGATGGGTTTCTAAGAACTTCAAGCTCACTGTGAGCATGAATATCCATAAACCCCGGGCAAAGGATTTTTCCATCTATATCTAGAACTTCATCTACATCTAAAACTTCATCTACTTCCAGTGCAGGCTCTGTTTTATCCAATGCAATTACATCTTTGGGATGGTCATTAGAACGATTATTAACAATATTCCCAAAGGAGGTATTAACATCAACAATCAAAGAGCCATCAACAAGAACATTAGCCTTAAAGGGGGCCTTTCCTGTACCATCAATAACATGTGCATTCTTAAATAATGTCATATTCGTTCTACTTTGGAGCAACGATTTACTTTATGAAAATACCTACTTTACATACACACCAGAAACAGCATCCAAAATCATTGAAACTAGCGTTTGACTGTTACCTCTACTTCGTGAAGATACAAGAGCTGCCTTAAGAGCTGCACACTTCTCACTTCCAAACAACGCAGGTGGAAGTTTTGTTTTACAAAGCTCATTTTCAAGTAAAATAAACGCAATTAAAGTATTGCATTCATCAAAAGGAGCAATTCTAAGAATTTCAGAAAATAAAAATGCTGCCCGGGCAACAGGATGAAGAACAGACCAAGGCCCAATATATTGCTCAAGCATGGCTTCTGTTTCTTGAGATTGAGAACCTCCAAGGCTGTAACGCCCTGCACTCTTCTCATTTACAGAACTCATGAGCCTTTTATGTATGTCTAAAAGCTTTTTTTCATTGAAATCAAAAGGAATAGAAGACAAAACAGAGTTAGCATTGAGAGCCAAAACTTGCGTTTTTAATGCAACATCTTTTTGATTAACAAGATTAAAGATTTCTTCAATTTGATCAGCTGTAATATCTATGCCATCAAAATTCATAGCATCATAAACAATTTGAGCTTTTTGGTGAGTATTCAAAGAAGTAGAAACAAGGCTTGAGCGTAAAGAATCGGCCTTAGCATAATCTTGAAAACCTGTTTTAAGGCTCCTGTTTTTCATATAACGCAAAGTACGTCCGTCAGCAGGTTTTTGAGTTCCTTTTGGTATACTCCAAACCCAATCGCCACACCTAGAGGCTCCCTCTATCTTGCCTGTTGCACAAAGAGATCGTACACGTCTTTCGCTTATACCCCATTTTTGAGCAGCTTCTTTTGTACTCATGTAATCCATGGCCTTTCTCCTTGATTTCGTTGCATATTTTAACGGACAACAAATCGTTTAATAGCTTCAGCTACAGCACTGTTATTGCAATCATTATTTGTTGTAAATTTTGCAATAGCTTTTATGTCTTCTGGAGCATTTTTAACTGTAACTGAAATCCCAACATTTTTGAACATCCCAATGTCGTTATAATAATCACCTATAGCCAAAACTTCTTCATTTTTTATCCCATAATAACGGCATAAGGCATTAACAGCTGTCCCTTTATCTACGCCCTTTGGAACAATCTCCAAATAAAAAGGAGAAGAAAGGAAACAATCTACTTTATCTTGAAAGTTATCAATAACAAGGTCCCTTAAAAGTTTAACTTTATTGGTATCGTAGCTCACCCCTAATAACTTGTTTGGACTAATTTTTGTAAAAAGATCATCTAAAGATGCAACAATCCCAGTTGTTCCCGTCACAACTTTCTCGTTGTATGCAATATCATCATGACCGGGCTCAATGTACCAAGATCTATGGTGATAAGCAAAACACAAACAGCCATTTTCTTTTGCAAGCACATTTATTTTTACAGCCAAAGCGCCTTCTATGTTATGTTCTTCAATGATATTTCCTTTCCAATCTTCTATGTAGCAACCACCAAGAGACGGAATTACTCCCTCCACACCAATAGCATTCATGTAATTTCTTACCGACGGAACATTACGGCCCGATATTATCGCAAAATAAAGGTCTTCTTCTTTCACAGCTTTACGAATAGCCTCAATATTAGCATTAGAAAGCTTTTTTTTATCGTCTACAAGAGTACTATCTATATCACAACAAATGAGCTTTGTTTTAGAAACGATTTCTCTATAATCCATACTTATAACTCTATAGCTTTTTGCAAGATCGTTCTTTAACAATCATTTTGCAAAAACCTCTCTACCTAAATAGAAAACTTTTGCTGTATAATTGTCAACAGGCTTGTAAAAAGCTCATCACTTGGAGGTTGAGGCATGAAAAAATTTCTCAAAATTCTGCTTTATATATTGGCTATCATTCTTGTAGTAGCGCTAATCTATGTAGCCTACGTGCTGTTGTCGTATCATAGAATTGAAGATAACCTTGCTCTAGAAGTCCAAAATTCACAAAGAGGAAAAACTTCCAACGCAAAAATAGAAGTAGGAACAGAATACAAGGTACTGTCTTGGAACATTGGCTTTGGTGCGTATGAAGATGATTATGATTTTTTCATGGACGGTGGTACGCAGTCTTGGGCAAAAAGTAAAGATAGCTTGAAAGAAAACATGTCCAAAATTGCAAGTTTTGTGAAAAACTTTGGAGCAGATTTCAATCTCATCCAAGAAGTGGATTTTGATGCTACAAGAAGTTATCACATTGACGAAAGAGTCTATCTCATAGAAGCGCTACCTCTTCAAAACTACATTTTTGCGCAAAATTACGACTCTCCTTTCTTGTTTTACCCTTTTTATCAGCCACACGGAAAATCACAAGCAGGCATTATGACTTTTTCTTCTTTTCAAATTACAAGTGGCATAAGGCGTAGTCTTCCAATTGAAAACTCCCTTATGAAACTTCTTGATTTGGATAGGTGTTACAGTATTGCAAGACTTGAAGTTGAAAACGCAAAAGAACTTGTTTTGTACAATATGCACTTGTCTGCATACACATCTGACGGAACAATTGCAATAGAACAACTTGAAATGCTCTTGGCAGACATGCAAGAAGAATATAAAAAAGGCAATTACTGCATTGCTGGTGGCGACTTCAATAAAGACGTTGTAGGTGGAGGAGTTGAAGTCTTTGGAATAGAAAAAACTGAATTTTCTTGGGCTCAACCTATTCCTTCTCGTGTCTTTGAAACTAATGATATTGTACTGGTAGCTCCTTTTGACGAAAAGAACCCAATAGCAAGTTGTAGAAATCCAAATGAAGCTTATTGGGAAGGACAGTATCAAATTACAGTTGACGGCTTTCTTGTAAGTCCAAATGTCACAGTAATTGAAAGTAATACTATAGATGAACGTTTTGAATGCTCGGACCACAATCCTGTTTATATGGAGTTTAAGCTAAACTAAAGAGGCTTTTACAAAGGCCTTTAGCAAAATGTGAATTTTTGTGTTTTTAATACAATTATTCTCGTATTGTTAAAAAAAAGGTATTAAAAGAATAATCATGAAGCTAATTTATATTGTTGAAGATCATAGCGTAATAAGAGAAGGCGTAAGAAGATACCTAGAACTTGCGGGCTATAAAGCCCTTGGTTTTCCCAATCTAGCCACAGCAAGAGAAGCCTTTAGTGTCACAACAGCAGATCTTCTTATTCAAGATGTAATGCTTCCAGACGGAGACGGATTTGAATTTGTCAAAGAACTTAGAAAAAAGACAAATATTCCTGTTATCTTCATGACTGCCCGTATTGCAGAAGAAGACCGCATACACGGTTTTGAACTAGGAGCAGACGACTACATCTCTAAACCGTTCTCACCAAAAGAATTAGTTTTAAGGGTACAAGCCATATTTAGACGCATTGACAATTCTCAAGAAGAAAAATCTATTTCAAAAGTTCAAATTTTCAAAGCAGGAGACTCTACAATGGTATTTAGTGAAGGAGAGCACAAAGTAGTAGTAGATAAAACCTCTTTATCTCTTACTGCAGCAGAGTGGCGCATACTTACACTTCTTATTGAAAACTCTTCTCGTGTAATTCCAAGAACAGAGATGCTCCAAAAATGTTTTGACTACTCGTATGAAGCGTATGAAAGAATTGTAGATACACATATAAAAAACTTACGCGCAAAACTAGGAGATGCCCCGTGGATAGAAACAGTGCGCGGTTATGGATATAAATTTATAGGATATCCCTCCACTAGAATTGAAAACAGCACAGACAAACTATAAAAGAAGGTCATTAAGTAATATTAGATGAAAAAAGCATTTTTTAAGTATTTCATTAGTATTTTCTCTATAACAGTTGTAATTCTCTTACTACAAAGCGCAATTTTAATTGTTCAATACTCAATAAGCCAAGAAAAATGGAAAACAACAGCCTTTAATGACTTTGTAGCATCATTAGAAAACACAATAGAAAACGGCCAATTTGAAGATTTTGGACTGGGAAGCCTTAGAATTGTAATGTCATCACTAAACGACAGCAGAGTGTCTGGCTACGTTGTAAGAGATATAAACGGTAGCACAATGTTTACTTTTGGCAAAACAGCAGACGGGCGCATTTTGGCAACACTCTTACCTTCAAATCAAAAAAATGCTTCTACTAGTGAGAAAGTTCTTAGTACATCAAGTCGCAAAAATTCTGTAAGACTTAACGTTTCAATAGAAGAAGACAGCTCTTACAATTCTTCTGTTACAGTTGAAAAACAGGCTCCTTACAGCATACACCAAACTTTACTTGTACTTCCTAACGAAATTAAGGCCGATGACGTTGCAGGCTCAATTACTCTTTCATTTGAAGGTCAAGACCTTTTCATTATAGATTTACTCACATATTCTCCTCGAACGTATGCATATTCTAAAGACGTACTAAACTCTTGCTTACGCGCAATGGTGATATCTGTACCAATATGCCTTGTAATTGCGCTTTGTTCAGCGTGGATTATAAGCTCACGAAATATACAATTCATTGACAGCGTAAGAAATGCTCTCAAAAAGCTTGCAAAAGGTGAAAGTGATGTCCAAATTAAAAAGAATAGAAACAGCGAACTTAACGAAATATCTATTGCAATCGAAGACTTGGACAAAGAACTTCAAAAGAATGCAATAAGTAGGCGCGCATGGCTTAGAAGCATATCACATGACTTAAACACTCCGGCAACAGCAATTAAAATGATAGTTGACGGCATTGGAGACGGCATCTTCCCACTGGATGAAACCTCTGTTGACCAACTTAAAAATGAGACCAATGTCCTAAACGAGCGCATAGGCAAAGTAATTGATTTTTCTTCTTTACAAGCCAACTCAACACCTGTTTTTGAAAATACTTCTGTGCTTTGTCTTGAAAATAACATTAAAAACGGGCTCTCGTATCTAAGAGATGGCTCAAAGACTATCACTTTTGAACATGACTGTGATGAAATTATTTGCGACAATCTCCTTATGGGTAAGGCCTGTACAGAGTTAATAAAAAATGCTTTTGAATATGGCACAGACCCAACTTCTATTGTTCTCCACGTTGGAAAAACAGCTGACGAAAATTTCTTTATCTATGTTGAAAACAAAGGTACTCTCTCAAAAGAGATTGAAGGAGAAAGTTTCCTAGAACCTTGGATAAAAGGAGACTGGTCAAGAACAGCAAACTCTGGCTCAGGACTTGGACTTCCAATCGTGTGTACTATTGCAAGACTTCATAAAGGAACAGTATCTCTTGCCAACGTAGATGGCGAAAAAGTACGAGCGACAATTAGTTGGAGCTCTAAAAACTAAAAAGCCCCCATTTTTAGTCTTTAATTCTCTTAAGACTTAAAACGTTTAAGACTCAAGGCATTAAGTACAACAGAAAGACTAGAAAGGCTCATACATAAAGCTGCAAGCATTGGATCTAGCGTTGGACCTCCAAACAAAGTTAAAAGGCCTGCTGCAACAGGAATACCCAAAGTATTATAAAAGAAAGCCCAAAACAAGCTATGCTTAATGTTCTTAATTGTAGCACGGCTAAGACTTATTGCTGTTGGGACAGAATTAAGATTACTGTTCATAATAACAACATCACAAGCTTGCATAGCGGCATCGGTTCCACCACCCATTGCAATACCAATGTTAGCTTTTTCAAGTGCAGGTGCATCATTTATGCCATCACCAACCATAATACAGTCTTGTTCTTTTTCAATAAAAGAAAGTTTGTCTTGAGGGAGCAATGACGCATGAAAACTATCTAAACCAGCTTGAGATGCAATAATTTTAGCTGTCTCAGCATTATCACCAGTGAGCATTGTAGAAGAAAGCCCAAGATCTCTTAATTTATCAATGGCCACTTTGGCTTCAGGTCTTAGAGTATCCAACACCTCTATCATACCTTTGTATTGATTGCCAAGTGCTACATAAATTTGAGCACTCTTATTTTCACTTGGAACAACCACACCATAGTCATTCAAAAGAGCCTTGTTCCCGGCAAGTATTACACCTTCTTTAGAAACAACTTTTATTCCTTTGCCAACAATAGCTTCAAACTCTCCTTCTTCAATCTCTAGTTCTTGGCCATCTTTCCCTTTTAGTTCTTCATACGCTTCTAACACAGCTTTTGCATACGGGTGTTCAGACTTCTTCTCTGCAATAGCTGCAAGTCTAAGAGTTTCAAGAGAAGTATAAAAAGAAACTTTAGGTTTACCCTCTGTAAGTGTTCCTGTTTTATCAAACATTACATTTTGCATTGTTGAAAGCGTTTCAAGAGCCTCTGCACTACGAAACAATATTCCAAGAGACGCAGCTTTTCCTGTTGCAACCATAATTGCTATTGGTGTAGCAAGCCCCAAAGAACAAGGACAAGCTATAACAAGCACACTCACAGCACAACGCAAAGCAAAAGAAAGTTCTTTTCCTGCAATAAGCCAAGAAATAAAAGTTACAAGTGCAATAGACATTACTATTGGAACGAAAACGCCAGAAACTTTATCAGCAAGGCGTGCAATAGGAGCTTTTGATGCCTGAGCCTGTTTTACCATTTCAATAATTGAAGAAAGAACTGTGTCTTTGCCTATCTTTTGTGTTTGGAACGTAAACGAACCATTTGTATTTATGGTAGCTCCCCAAACTTGAGAACCAACAGTTTTGAAAACAGGAAGGCTCTCCCCTGTAAGCATACTTTCATCAACATCACTTGCGCCTTCTATAACAATGCCATCTGCTGCTATTTTCTCTCCAGGGTGAACCAAAATCATATCACCTACAGCAATATCTTTTGCATCTATTTCATACGTTTTTCCGTCTTTGATAATTGTAGCTTTTGCTGGAGCTAAATTCATAAGACTTTTGATAGAATCTCCCGCTTTGCGCCTAGATTTAAGCTCTATGTGCTTACCTACCATGACAAGAGTAATTATCATAGCAACGCCTTCAAAATAGTACTGGTGGTTCATAGAATGACCCATTGCTATGTGTTGTGTATTTTGAATTAGATTCACTAAGCTATATACAAAACTTGCAGTAGAGCCCGTAGCAACAAGACTGTCCATATTTGGCTGTCTAGTAAAAAGATTAAAAAATCCTTTTGTAAAAAAAGAATACCCCGCAATCATTACGGGAATACAAAGGGCCATTTGAACCCATCCACTTACCATTGGCATTTTAGAAAATACCATGGGGCCCATGCATAAGATAAAAAGAGGTACTGTAAAAACAATACACGTATATAGTCTAATCAAATGGATTTTCTCTGCTTTTCGTTCCTCGCTAGTATCGCCATCTTGACCATGTACCTCTCCCGGCTTAGAAGGAGACACGAGCTTATAACCGGCTTTTTTGACAGCATTTTGTAAGTCTTCTAATGAAATTTTATCTTCGTCATATACTATTGACGCTTCTTCTGCAGCAAGACTTACTTGCGCACTTTCAACCCCGTCTTTTTTTGAAAGAACTCTCTCCACAGAGGCACTGCATGCTGCACAGCTCATCCCTTTGACTTTGCAAATTACTTTTTTCATTAAAATATCCCTTCTTGCTCTCATCTTGACACCAAAGGCCAAAATCAAGCGATTAGATTATACTAACTGCCCTTTTTAACGACAAGTGCATATAC
>CAVDPO010000009.1:0-2958 GCA_963610855.1 Segatella copri | reverse complement strand
GTGAAGAACACATCTATTGGAGCATACAATAGCGCTTATGTAGATATTATTGTTACAATATTTATGTTAATGGGTGGTATTAATTTTTCACTGTATTATAAAGCATTCACTGGAAAAATTAAGCAGTCGCTCAAAGATGATGAGTTACATTGGTATCTTGGAATATGGTTTTTATGCTCGGCCTTTGGGGCAATACAACTTGCTGTGCGCAATATATACCCAAACATTTTCCAAGCCTTTAGGTATACAGCATTTAATGTAGCGTCAATACTTACGACAACGGGATTTTCTACAACAGACTATCTTGCGTGGCCAACGTTTGCTGTCATGCTCATAATACTTACAATGTTCGTTGGAGGTTGTGCAGGTTCCACAGGCGGTGGTATTAAAGTAACAAGGGTTGCAACAGTTTGCAAAATGGGTGCAAATATAACAAAAAAACGCATACATCCTAATGCTGTTTACAAAATAAAAAGTAGTGGCTCTCTTATGGGAGATGAAACTATAACAAGCGTTTTATCTTTTGTGACAATCTACATTGTAACATGGCTATTGGGAACTGTAATTATTGCTCTTACCGGGACCGATATTGAAACGTGCTTCTCTTCTACTCTACTCTCATTAGGCAACATTGGAATTGGTTTTGGCAAAACTGGACCTACTGGTAGTTTTGCAATCTTTCCAAACTGGGCCATGTGGGTCTTTAGTTTTCTTATGCTAGTTGGTAGGCTTGAGCTTTTCACTGTCTACGCTTTGTTCTCTAGAGCTTTTTGGAAACGCTAAAGGATTTTTCACGTCTTTTCTAGAATTTTTGTAAAAAACGTCTATGTTCCCTTTTTTCTATGTTATCTTTTTTCTATGTTCTCTTTTTATTTAGTCTAATACGAAAGTTCGTACGAAAAAGTGTAATCAAAGCACAAATGTTCCATGTAAAAAGTGTAAGAATTATACATATGTGGAAATCTAAAAATTAAAGGGGTATAAAATGCAAACCAATATGCAATATAACGTGCAATATAATATGCAAAATGACATGCAGAATAACGTGCAAAATGACATTCAATACGTACTGCACAATGAGACAAAAAAGCTTTTTGTAGGTGTAGACTTACACAAAACGCAATTCACAATATGCGTATTAGATGAAAAAAATAACGCTTTTGAAGAAGGCACAAAATTTGCGACCACTAAAGCGGGATATGATGCATTTGAGGAAAAAATAAATCAGCTAGCAAGGCAGAAATTGTGCGTAAATAAAATCGGTCTAAAGGCAAATAAAAACCAAAATAAAGACTTAAATAAAAATTCCCTTGTGGCACCAATATCCATTGCAATAGAAAGCACTTCAAATGCACGTTATTTTAGAGATATCATGCAAGCCAAAGGTTTTAACGTTACAGTCGTAAACACACTTAGGTTCAAAGTCGTCAACCTAAGCACAAAGAAAACCGATAAAAATGATGCTCGCACGCTGGCCGAGTTCTTAGCCAAAGATATACTGCCAAAAAGCCATTTGTGTACACCAGAATCTGAAAGTCTAAGACGTATTCTTAAAAGTCGTTCGCTTATGGTACAAGATGCAGTTGCTCTAAAAAATCAAGCCCACGCAATTATGCTAGCTTATGGATATATAACACTTCCTGCGCAATTTCAAAGCCGTAGTAGCAGAACCAAACTTTTGACAAAACTTCCTTCAAAAGTAAAAGAAGTAATAGAAATAATATTTGAGACACTTGATGTAGTTGAAAATCAAGTACGCATACTTGAGCGCCGGCTTAAAAAAATAACAGCAGAGAATGATAACATTAGCCTACTTATGACAATCCCGGGAATTGGAATTGTAAATGCTTGCACCATATACGCTTACATTGACGATATAGAAAGGTTTGAAAGCTATAAGAATTTTTCAGCATACTGCGGACTAGTGCCATGGGTCCAAACATCAAACGAAACCGTCTACTATGGAAAAATCACAAAACGAGGACCTCAAGAATTACGCACCGCCCTTGTGCAATGCGTTGTTGCAATGGTAAGAATGCCACTTAAGACTTCCGAAATAGGAATTATAAAGCAGTATTACAAACTAAAAGACGAGAAATCGTCGGGGAAAGCCATTATTGCGACAGCCCGTAAGCTCTCGCGCATAATATATGTCATGTTAACAACAAAGTCTCCTTTTGACTTCGCTAAACTCACAAAGATTACAAATTTCTAAAGTTTGTTAGCAAGTCTTGAAATATATTTCAGGCGTCAAATCAAGAGTTCGACACATTTTGTGGTTCCTAGACAGCCGAATTGGAGAATGAACTGCCGGTATCGTATCCTTCTATGGTCCGCAAGCAATGTTGTAAGCATCATGCACATAGCCCATGCGTTTATAGTCGATGCATACATGGTTCACTCTGAGAAGCAGAGACGTTTAGAACTATCCGTTGGACATAGTTCGCGCACATGCTTCACGAGTACAAAGTCCATGCATACATTGTCCATGCATATGTTCGCGCATACATTGTTCACGCATGCTACACAACAACAAGCCATTGAGACCGGAATTAGAGACTGAGTTAAAAATCCGCGATTTGACAAGGAGAAAGCCAAATGGCAACAACAAACCTTCAACTGCAAGGAAGGGCAACAATGAGAGCTGTGCTTAGCATGGCATCTATTGAAGGGTTTTCCCCTACCCTCTACAGCTTTAGGTTCACCACCCAACGATGCAAAACGGCTGCATGCGTCAAGGGTAAAGGAGTAAGTAAGACAGCACAAAATTAATATAGGCACATCTTTAAGCCCCAACACCAGTGTTAATGTCATTAAATTAATGTCATTAGATTAAGTAAAAGGCATTAACAACGTAACATCATCAAATGGCAATAGTCTCAATATCCTGTTTTTATTTTCACTAATAGAGGAAGTATGAAAAAAGGTATAATCGTACTTTTGATTACGGTGCTGGTC
>CAVDPO010000008.1:3230-4388 GCA_963610855.1 Segatella copri | reverse complement strand
GTTATGTACTTTGGAGGTTGAGAGTGAGAAAAAATACTATTAAAGTCTTTTTAATTGCTCTTTTACTTTCTTTGTGCTGTTTTTCTTTTGCAAGCACTTCTTATTTTAATTTGGGCATAGGTGTTGCAGTAGCAGGCCGTAGTGATGCTGTTTCCTCTTTTGGCCTTGATGTAACGTATGTTCCATTTGACTTTAAGTTATTTAATCCTTTTTTTAGAACTTGGTCTTCTCTTTCTTTTAACGGAAAAAATCAAATTCTTTTTGACGGATTAGTAGTTGGAGTGTCTTTGGAGATAGGAAGATTTATGTGGAATCCGTTGCAGTTTACACTCTACAATCCAGGCCCTTGGGCTCCAAAAGTGACAGCTGGCCTTGTTTTTTGGAATGAATGTATTAGTGATACTGTAGCATTATATCTTGAAGCATCTCCTTTTAGAACGTTAGACAAAGACTACATGTTTGAATGGTTTTCTCCTTTTGTTCTTGTAGGGTTAGGTGAAGAAAAGCAAACGCTATGGGGAGTTACGTTTTTTAGATTTACTCCCTTGTATCATATATAAGGAACTGTCGCATGAAAAAAATACTTGTTATAATGCTTATTTTTCTTGCAATGTTTACCTCTTTTGCTAGCGAAACTTCTTCTGCTACCACAGCCAAGTCAGTATTATTCAAAGATATTGGAATTAGAATTGGCAATGGAACTTTCTTTTGGAATGAGCATTTTGATGTAGGTCTTCATCTTCTAGGAGGCATGACATTTGGTTTGACACAAAGGCTTGAAGTTGCATTTGAGGCCATAACACCAATAGTGCCAAATCCTTTTTCATCTCTTGTTGCCGGTTTTGAGTTTAGTTTATCACTTCTTGGAGATAGAGTTACAGTAATTGATAATGCCGGAAGTGGTGTTAATATGTTGATTAGTATTGGTATGTTTTGTAGTTCTCATGGAGAAGATGGAAAATTCTTGCCAACATATTTAACTTTACGCATTAATCCACTTACTCTTGGAACCCCAAATTCTGGAAAAAGAGAACAGCTCTTACCTATGGGCATTGCGTGGAACTTTAGAGAAAAGACAGTGAGTATGTTCTTTTCTCTTCTTATGTATGATCATTATATAAAAAACCGATAATTCTGTGTGAGGTTTGACTTGAGTAC
>CAVDPO010000008.1:0-3220 GCA_963610855.1 Segatella copri | reverse complement strand
CCCTTTACGTAGTTGGAACACCAATTGGAAACTTGGATGATATAACACTTAGAGCAATTAAAACATTAAAAGATGTCAATGTTATTGCTTGTGAAGATACTAGGCATACGCAAAATCTTTTAACGCATCTAGAGATAACAGGAAAAAGACTTATTGCATGTCATGCTCACAATGAAGTTACTTCTAGTCAAGGTATAGTCAACCTTCTAGAGCAAGGCCTTGATGTAGCTTATGTAAGTGATGCAGGAACTCCGGGGGTAAGTGATCCTGGAAGTAGACTCGTCAATGTTGTAAGAAACGCTGGGTTTAACGTTGTTCCAATTCCCGGTGCAAGTGCATGCGTAACGCTACTTAGTGTAAGTGGTCTTGCTGGAAAAACTTTTACATTTGAAGGTTTTTTAAGTCCTAAAAGTGGCAGACGAAAAACTCGACTAAAAGAACTTTTAGACCGTAATGAGGCATTCATTATATACGAGTCGCCTTTTAGAATAGTTAAACTCTTAGATGAAATGTGTCTTTTGTGTCCAGACAGAACAATTGTTCTTGGACGAGAGCTTACAAAAACATTTGAGCAAATAATTAGCGGAACGCCTTTTGAAGTTAAAGAGGCTCTAAAGGTTGTTAAAGGCGAGTTTGCTTTGTGTGTACTTCCTCAAGGTAAAGCTTATGATAACGAAGAAGAAATTGCTGACTCTAAATGAACGCACAAGGCTTCGTAAAATTTCAATTATTCTACATGATGCAGCTTTTGATGCTTTCAATGGCAAAGATGTCGACTTGCACTACATAAACGAAATTCTCCCACTTTCTGGTCTTAGTAATATTCCTTCTAATTTGGATTTGCTAGAAAAGAAGTCTCTTGCGTTTGTTTTAGATGATTTAAGTAAAGAATTACTGTCTTTTTTAGGTAGTGAGCCTTCTGACTGGGATTTTAGATGCCAAGATGGCAGTCTTGATGCTAAAAAGCGCATTATTCAAGATAAGATCTTAGTTCTTGACCGTATACGAAGCCCTTATAACGTTGGAGCAATCTTTCGTAGTGCAGACTCTTTTGGTATTCGCAAAATAATTCTTGTAGATGGTACAGCTTCTCCTGAACATGTGAGAGCTAAACGAACTTCAATGGGCACAACATCTACTGTAGAATGGGTTTTTATGTCTCAAGAAGAAGTTCTTAGTTTTCTAAAAACTTATCCTAGAGAAAACGTTGTAGCTTTGGAAGTTGGTGGTATAGATATAAATAGTTTTAATTTTTCTTCCTGCGGGGTTGTTGTCTTGGGCTCAGAAGAGTTTGGTATAAGTCCAGAAGTCCTTTCCTGTACTGGACAGCGTGTTTCTATTGCTATGGGTGGTAGCAAGGGTTCTTTGAATGTTTCTGTTGCAGCCGGAATACTAATGCAACATTGGTTTTCGTTTTAAGTAGAGGGTTTTCAAACAGAAAGCCAAAATAGAAAGCCAAAAATGTCGGAATAAATGGCGGAGATGATGGCAAAATAAGAGAGAAACATAGTAAAGATATTTTAGAATATATAAAAGAACATCCAAAGGATACAGCTTCTAAGATAGCTCTTAATGTTGGACTTTCATAAAGACAAGTTGAACGAATAATTGCAAATCTTAAAAAGAATGGAAGTTTACAAAGAGCCGGCTCAAATAAAACTGGCATGTGGGTTGTTCTTGAGTAGAGAGCTGATAGGTTTTAGTCAAAAACTTCTATTTTTAATTTGCGGGTTTAGAGAGCTCGTAGAGTCGTTTGAGACGATCCTCAATTATGCGGTTTGCTGTATTTGGAGGAAAAATTCCTTTTGTGTTGCGTTGTCCACTTGCACGCAAAGTGAGAATTTCCATTCCTTGGTCTATTGAAGATATTGGATATATGTGAAAACGCTTTTGTTCTATGGCTCTTACTATTTTTGTAGGAAGAATAAGAGTTTTTACATTTTGCTTAGGAATAACAACTCCTTGTTTGCCAGTGAGTCCCATTTTTTCACATATTGAGAAAAACCCTTCAATTTTTTCATTTATACCACCAACCGGCTGAATGTCTCCCATTTGGTTTACTGAGCCAGTAACCGCAATGTCTTGTCTAACAGGGAGTTCTCCAATAGCTGAAAGGAGAGCAAATAGTTCAGACGAAGAGGCACTGTCACCATCGACCTCTGCATACGATTGTTCAAAACAAATTCCTGCGTAAATAGAAAGTGGAAACGAGCGAGCATATTGCTTTCTAAGATATCCTTCTAGGATTAACAAGCCTTTATCATGAATTTCTCCAGAAAGACCAGCTTCATGTTCTATGTTCACAATTCCCTCAGAGCCAGGTGCTACAGAAACAGAGATAACTGTAGGAGTCCCAAAAGAGGCAAGTCCTCTATCCATGACAGCAAGTCCGTTTACAACTCCCACTTTTGAGCCTTCTAGAGAAATAATCATCTCGCCATCTTCTATTTCTTTGTTGATACGTTCTTCAGTAAGACCGTTTGCAAAATCTCTATCATTTATGGCTTCTTGTATGCACGAGGCACTTATTGAAGAAAAGTTGTTTTTTATTGCAATGTAATTGGCCTCAAATACTAAATCTCCAATAAAAGATAACTTGGTAGTAAGTTCTCCACGTATTTCAGCTTCCCATGAGCTATAACGTAAAAGTTCACAAATAGCATCGTCATTTATGGGTTTGAGTTGATTTTTTTGTATAATATCAAGGATATAGGCTATTGTTCCTTTGATGTTCTCTTCGTTAGCGGGCATAGAAAAATCAAACTCGGCAGAGACTTTGAATAATCTTAGAAATTCATCATCGGTCTCGCAAAGTTTGTCATAAAGAGTGTCGTTTCCAATTAAAATGATTTTTACAGGTAGGTTTGAGACAATGGGTCTAATTAAGATCTTTTCTTGTGCAAGTTCTGCTTTTATTGTGAAAGAGGAGCTTTCTGCAAACAGTTTTAAGCTGTCCCAAAGTGATTGCCCTTGCCCATTTTGGGATAAAATTTTGTCAGCACGTACGACAAAAAAGCCACCTACTGCATCCAGTAAAGAACCACCAGAAAGACATAAGTGGTATGGCTCGTTTTGTTTAGTTATTTGGCCAAACATATTTGCATGAGTTGGGTGATATTCTTCTACTAGAGGGCGACTTTTGTCCATTTTTGAATCGTGAATTGGATTTATAAGAAAATGAGCCTTGTTTCCTTTCTTGTGCAGTAACGCTGTTTTGACT
>CAVDPO010000007.1:0-2087 GCA_963610855.1 Segatella copri | reverse complement strand
GTATTGTACTTTTCATCCATGTTTTTTGCATTCATGTCCACATTCATGTTTTTTGAATTCATATCCGCATTTATGTCAGCATTTATGTCAGCATTTATGTCAACATTTATGTCAACATTTATGTCAACATTTATGTCAACGAGCGCCAATAATAATCGCCAAGGCCATAACGCCTAAGAGTTAAAGCCAATGAAATATCATCTTCTGTAACAGAATCCCTGTTTTCAAAATCTGCAATTGAGCGTGCAAGAGAAATAATGCCAAGTTGTGAACGCATACTAGTAGGTTTAGCCAATAAACTACTTGTCAGCATTTCAAGTTCGTTTTGCAGTAAAACAATGGCATTTGGGAAACGCCCAATTTGACTATTATATTTCATCCCCTCAATATTCTTATATCTAAACTCCTGTCTGTTTCTACTTTCAATGATGTTTTCTATATAATATGAATCCGGTTTAGCAACTTGCCCTCTATTTTCTTGCGAGAAAAAAGTGGTTTGCTCCTCTAGCGGAAGCCTAATATCAAAGCGCTCAATGAAAGGCTTTCCAAGTTTGTTCCAATAGCTTTCAATCTTTTTTGCGGTGCACGAGCAAGGAGTATGCCGGCTACCAAGTCCACCACACGAACACGGATTGAGGTTTGCAACCAGCATGAAATCTCCCAAATTATGAGAAATTCTCCTCTCTAGCACATCTTTTAACAAGTCAATCGTTCGCGATCCAAATTTATCAATCTCATCTAGCACCAACGCTCCACCACCAAAGCCATCTTGTTGGTTTTCTGCAACTGCGCACACCATTTTGTAGACCGATACCGCAGTATTCTCATGTGTTGGGAACAAAAATATCGGTTTAGAAGAAGATACTTCCTCCAAAAGAATTGGGATACGAGTAGAAAGTAAAGTCTTCCCTACGCCAGGAGGCCCAAAAAGCAAAAGATTGTGAAGTCCCGCTACGGCAATAGAGGCAATGTTTTTCGCAAAATCAAGACCTAAAATGTCAGCAAAGATGGGTTTTTTGGATGTGTTGCATAATTTGCTTGAAGTGTTGTTATCAACAATAGCGTTAGTGCAAATTGCAATAGCTTGCTCCAAAGTGCTTGCAAATGACGCACCAAGAGGAGAATTTTTAGTTGTATTTTGTGAAAACTGTGAAGTTGCAAGAGGTGGAATAATACAAATTTGACAGCCTTCTTTTATAGCTTCTTTTAATGAAAGAGAGGCTTCTTTTGTGGAAATTATTGTTCCATTAAGAGAAAGCTCTCCTGTTGCCATAATTGAGATATCTCCAGTGAAATTGCCCTTACAGCTTTCAAGTGTTTTGCATATTGCAATAGAAATAGCAATTGGAAGGTCTAAAGATGTGCCATCTTTTGGAATGTTGGAAGGGCTTAGGTTTACAAGAACCCTGTTTTGAGGAAAAGTAAAACCACTGGCCCTTAGAGCTGCTCTTATTCTTTCTCTAGATTCTTTTATAGCAGTTCCAGGAAGTCCTGTAATGTCAAAACCAGGAAAGCCATTACGAATAGAGCAATCAACTAGAATTTTTTGTATGCCGTATGTTGTGGATATACATCCATAAATTGTTACATTGTTCACTGTGTTTCTCCTTTTATATCTTAGAGATCTTTTTAGACGTCTTTACAAAACCCCTTATAAATGAGGTTTTTACAAAACCCTCTATAAAGTAGATACAAAAAAGCGTGTATTTCCATTCACAGTTTTTTTTGAAAGAGGGCTTTATCTTTAGTTTTTTAGTGGTAATTTTTTGATTTTTCTAATTTTATTTATGATTTTATGAGCTTTAGCCGGCTTTAGCTGAAAAATTATTCATAGAGCAATTATTTTATATGTATAGAGATAGCTTTTAAGTGGTGGTGCGTTGTGAGATTGTTTAGAACTTGAATGATGACTTTGCGAAAAATTTTCAAAAAATATTGTTGACAGAAAAATGCCTTTGTGGTACTTTCATTGAGCGCGCCAAAAGGCGTGCAAAAAAGTTCTTTACATGAATAACGAAGGAAAGAAGTATCATGGAAGCATGAGGGCTTCCTAGTCAATTCGACGGAAACGATGATTTGGTAGAGAT
>CAVDPO010000006.1:0-4734 GCA_963610855.1 Segatella copri | reverse complement strand
TATGTATACACCGTGCAAACGTCAGGATTGCCAGGAATTTTAACACTTATTCTGTTTGTATCAGTAACAGCTTGCATAACTTTTTGAGAAACAGTTTTTTCATCATCTGAAAGATAAATTGCGTTTCCAAGGCTCTTTCCCATCTTAGAATTGCCATCAAGACCACACAAACGTCCAGTAGTAGAAAGTTTTGCCTCTGGCTCAACTATGTTTGTGCCATACATTTCATTGAAACGGCGAACTAATTTTCTTGAAAACTCAATATGAGGTAGTTGGTCTTCACCAACAGGAACAAGATGAGCATTACAAAATGTAATATCTGCTGTTTGAGAGACTGGATAGCCCAAAAAACCGTATGTGAGTTTTGAAAAATCGTATTGAAAATCACCATCATTTTCACCAAAACCATAGTTTCTTGACTCACTTTTGATTGTTGGATTTATAAGAAGATGATTTACAGTTGTAAGCATAGAATAGAAAACAGTAAGTTCTGCTATTGCTGTAACTTGTGATTGCTGAACAAAAGTTACATTTGCAGGGTCTAAACCAACAGCAAGATTATCCATTGCAACTTGATAAATACTATCATTAATTAACTCTGGATTATGAAAATGAGTAGTAAGAGCCTGGACATCAGCTAAAAGTATAAAAGTATCATATTCATGTTGAAGTTCAACTCTACTTTGAAGCGAACCTACAAAATGTCCCAAGTGAAGTCTTCCTGTCGTTCTATCCCCTGTTAATATTCTTTTCATTTTTTATTCCTCAAATTATATAAGTTTTGCAAAACTCCTTTTGCAAAGGCCCTCATCAATTAAATAAATCTAGAAGCTGTAATGCTACAGCCTTGATTGCTTTATGTTGTTGTTCACTTAAATTCAAGTCCTTGATATATACCATATCAAAGACTTGAACAAACTGTTCTTTAAGAGCTTTTATATCAATAGGAATACCTTCTCTTCTGAGATCTCCAACATACGAAGCTTTTATAAGAACAGAGAAACTCTTTGCTAAAGATTCATTCTTAAGCTTGAATTCAAAAGACAAAATATCACCATCTATTGTCATTAACATATATTCAATGTTTTCTAAAGAGCTTTGCGGAATATCAAGAGCCACATCAAGCATTGTTTTAGGATTAGATACATAAATACCAATAGCACATGAAGATAGTTTTTGAGCAAGTTCATCTGAAATTACCTTATCACTTGTCTTTAGCGCTAAATTGTAATTATTTTCTACGTCACTTGAAGAAAATAAAATTATACCGTTAGAAGGAATTGAAATCTCTAGGCCAGTTTGAGTGTTTGCAAAATATTTTAGCCCAGAAGAGCTTTTTACTTTATCAAAAGTATCAACGTTCTTTAGAGCTGTATTTAAGATTATTTTTGAATAATCTCCTTCAATAGCACCCTCAAAATCCATAGTAGAAAAATCAGCAGGATAAAGATTTTGGCCACTGCTATCAAACATTACAATGGAGAACCTGGTCATCCTGTCTGTGAGATAGCTAGCACTTGAAGACATTTCAATTCCAGCTTCGTTTGCAAGTTCTTCAAAATTAAAACGGCTTGAATTAACTGTAATGACAAACTGACCGTCCGTTCCAAATGATTGGATATACATTCTGTCTTTCAATGGTGTTGTATGGACACAAGACACACATAAAAAGACTACAAATAAAATAAGCAACAAACATATGGAACGAACGTTTCTTTTCATTTATTACCCTTTTACTTTTTCAATTTTGACTTTAGCTCCAGATTCTGTTTCTGGACAGTCAAGATTGTTATCAAAAGAAGAACTTATAGACAAAGTCTCAGATTCAATGAATGATTTGAACTCTTCATAAGATTTCTTGATTTCTTCATCTCCTCCAAGAGTTAAAGTTATTCTATCACTCACATCTAACCCAGTATCTTTACGAAGTGTTTGAATACTTCTAACAATATCTCTAGCAATTCCTTCATGTAAAAGATTGTCTGTTATTTCAGTATCAAAACCAACTGTAAGCTCTCCTTCATTCAATATTTTAAGATTAGCTTTTTCATTTCTTTGAATTACAAGGTCATCTTTTCCAATATCAATTGCTTGTCCATCGCCGTACTCAATCTTATTCTTTACACCTTCAAGAATTGAAGAAATGTTTTCAGACTTAAATGATTGAATTTTTGCAGCAACGTCTTTCATAGCTTTTCCTAGTTTTGCACCTAAAATCTTAAAGTTAGCCTTAGCTGAATAATCTACAAGAGATGATTCATCTCCATGAATTTCAACAGACTTAACATTAAGCTCTTCTGCAATTATTGCAGCCATGTTATTAAGTATTTCTCTATCATGCTCGTTTCTATCAACTAAAAATAGTTTTTTAAGAGGCTGTCTATTTTTGAGATTATTTGCACTTCTTAAAGATCTTCCCATTGTAATTGCTTTAACAGTAAGATCCATCATTCTCTCTAGTGCATAATCTCTATGAGAAGCGTCATAGACTGGATAATAGCAAAGATGAACACTCTCTGGGTCATTCTCACCTTTTAGATTTTGATAAATCTCTTCGCAAATAAACGGTAAAATTGGGCAAGCTAGTTTTACAAAAGTGATAAGCACTTTATAAAGTGTGTCATAAGCCATTTTCTTATCACCATCATTCTCACTCTTCCAAAATCTTCTGCGACTTCTTCTAATATACCAGTTATTCAAACTATCCATAAATTTGAGAAGGCTTGTACAAGCACGCTGGATATCATACTTATCTAAAGCATCATCTATTTCACAAGTTAATGCTTCTAGGGTAGAAATCATCCATCTATCAAGAGGATTTTTAAGCTCTTCAAATGGCGTTTCAGATGGAGTATAACCGTCAATATTTGCATAAGTCACAAAGAAAGAATATGCATTCCACAATGGTAGAATAATTGATTTTAGAACATCTTTTACCATTTGGTCTGAGAACTTGAGGTCATCAGCATGAACAGCTGCGCTATTCATAAGTGCAAATCTAAGGGCGTCAGCACCATATTGGTTGACAAGAATCATTGGGTCTGTGAAATTGCCTTTACTTTTTGACATTTTCTCGCCGTCTTCAGCTAAAATGATTCCATTGACAACGCAATGCTTGAATGCTGGTTCATCAAACAAAGCACTGGCCATGATAGTTAGTGTATAGAACCACCCTCTTGTTTGGTCGAGACCTTCACAAATGAAATCTGCAGGGAAAGTTCTTTCAAACCGTTCTTTGTTCTCAAACGGGTAATGTAGCTGTGCATAAGGCATACTTCCACTTTCAAACCAACAGTCAAGAACATCTGGAACTCTTCTCATTGTTCCTTTGCCATCAGGACTTGGCCAAGTAAGTTTGTCTACATTGTGTTTGTGAATATCGTCAACTTTTTGTCCGCATTTTTTCTCTAGCTCTTCGATTGAGCCAATAACTTCTACATAATCAGAGCCATCACATTTCCATACAGGAATTGGATTTCCCCAAAATCTATTTCTTGATATAGCCCAATCTCTTGCACCTTCAAGCCACTTTCCAAAACGGCCGTCTTTTAAGTGCTCAGGAATCCAAGTAATCTTTTGGTTGTTTGCAACCATTCTATCCTTTATCTTTTGAACGTTTACATACCAACAATCCATTGCCCTGTAGATGAGTGGAGTACCTGTTCTCCAGCAGAACGGATAACTGTGTAAATAATTTTCTCTTTTAACAAGTTTACCCTCTTCTTTAAGTCTTGCAATTATGGCTTTGTCTGCGTCTTTTACGAAAATTCCTTTGTAATCAGGAACTTCAGCTGTGAATTTACATTCGTCATCTATAGGACACACAACAGGAATTCCGGTTCCTTTAAGAACATTGTAGTCGTCTTCTCCAAAGCCTGGAGCGGTATGAACAATTCCACAACCGTCAACGGTTGTTACATAATCCCCAAGAACAGTTACGAAAGCGCCTTTCTCATAGAGATTTGCAAAATAGCCAAAAAGTGGCTCATAACGCATACCTGCAAGCTCACTACCCTTGTGCTTCTCAAGGATTTCATAAGAACTAGAATCTTTGTAGTAGGCTTCAAGTCTAGCTTCTCCAAGATAGTACTTATCTCCAGTCTCTTTATCTTTTATAAGAACATAGTCAATATCTGGACCAAGAGCTAATGCCAAGTTAGACGGAAGAGTCCAAGGAGTTGTTGTCCAAGCAAGGAAATAAGTATTTTCCGTTCCTTTTACCTTAAATCTTACAGTAATTGCAGGGTCTGTTACATCTTTATAACCGCCAAGATTAACTTCCATGTTTGAAAGAGGACAACCAAGCCCTGGGCTATAAGGCAAAATATTGTAGCCTTTATAAATGAGACCTCTATCATACAAAGTCTTGAACACCCACCAAATGCTTTCCATGAAAGACTTGTCCATAGTTTTATAACCATGGTCAAAATCTACCCATCTCCCCATTCTAGTTATTGTATGTTTCCATTCGTTTGTAAATTGGAGGACACTAGCACGACACTGATTGTTGTAATTTTCAACTCCGTATTCCTCAATCTCCTTTGCACTAGAAATACCAAGTTTTTTCTTCATTAAATTCTCTACAGGGAGACCATGACAATCCCAACCCCAGTTTCTAACAACACGCTGGCCTTTCATTGTCTTATAACGAGGAATAATATCTTTTATTGTTCCAGGAACAAGGTGCCCGTAATGAGGCAAGCCCGTTGCAAAAGGAGGCCCATCATAAAAAGA
>CAVDPO010000005.1:0-5072 GCA_963610855.1 Segatella copri | reverse complement strand
CAGCAGAAGTGCAAGTCAGTTATGATGGCACGTCATTAATTGAGCCTTACACATTCTTTCTTAGAGTCTACGGCAACCAAACCACTACTCTCACAGGCGACATCACATCCTAACTTTGTACAATTCAACATAAAAATGTAGATTCACGGTTTTTTATGCCTACGGCCAATTTAGGTCAGCCAATTTAGGTCTTCTAATATAGACAACAATGTACTAGAAAAACAAACTCATTAGCATTATTATTGAAAAGTAAGTCTAGAAGTAAAGATTTTCAAAAAGTTTATAAACGAAAAACTGTAAATTGCAGGTGTGGGAGCACGGCATTGCAAAGGAGTTTGTATGAATAGGATGAAAGTAAATTCAAAAGCCAAGAGAATTGCAACGCTACTACTTGTAGCTATACTCTCTATGGGTTTCATATTCGCTTCTCCGTTAAAGATGGCAAAACCAGCTGGAAACGCAAAAGTATACGACGAACAATTTAAAACCGTAGCAGAACCACAAGATGTGAATGAAAACTGGATTGTAAGAACGTTTGACAACGAAGTATTACTAATAGGAGATGGACTTGAACTCAAAATTGGTGTCTATTCATTAGTACGCATAATAAATTTGTCAAACGCTCCTCAAGTTTACCTTCTTGACGGGTACCTTGCATTGTCATCAAGAGACAGCGACATTAAAGTTAAAACTCCGGCATTAGTTTACAGTGCAACAAAAGGCTCAACAATACTGGTCACTTCCACTGACAAAGTAGAAGACGCATATGTAACAAAAGGAACTGTACTTGCAACAAATACAATAACAGGTCATACAGCTAATGTCCTTGCAGGATCATATGTAAATGTTACTTTTAGTGGTTTTACAGCACAAACTCCAACTGAGAATGTAATAGCAAATATAGAACTTCCAGTAAAAACCCCAACGGTTGAAGAAGAAACTTCTCCAGTTGTTCCAAATGCTCCAAGCATTATACGTATTCCTAGTGCACCAAGCACACCTGAAGTACTAAATGTAACTGTAGCAAAAGAAAATAATGTAGAGCTAAGTTCTGAAGAATACAAACCTTTAGTCAAGACTTTCTCTTACGAAGGATATGAAGCAACTTTAGAAGCATACGTTGGAAAAGCATATATTAAGTATCCTTCATTTGTAACTTCTCAAGAAATTTATACAGCTGCAAAAGCCGCTCTTGCTGCTTATCCACAAGACCTTGAAAATGTAATAATTGAAGTTGTAAGTGATGGTATTGCAAAACTCACATACCCTGTAACTTATGGAGAATTAGAGTTTAACTATGCTGTATCACTTATTGAAAAAGAACTACCTCTTTATATTGAATCTCTATTTGCTCAACCAGAAATAAAAGTCCCAGTAGCTCCAAGTACGCCTACCTTTTCTATGACTTTTGCAGTTGTAAAAGAAAACACTTCTGTTGTACCGGCTACTGCAGAAACCCCTACTGTGCCAGGATCTCCCTCTGTTGAGACTGTACCAACTGTTTCTATAATTGGAACAACAAATGTAGAGCCTAAAGTTCCTCTTGCTCCAGTAGCTCCAACTGTGGCTAGTTCTCCAGTTATAGTAGAGGCAACAGAAGAAGAAAAGAAAGTTTCAAATATAAGATTTGGTGCAAAAATATCGGTCTCATATGGAATGAAATATGATAGCAAGACCACGTACAAAGGCCTTGTTGCAAAAGATGCTTTCAATTTGGGATTTTACATGGGCAATGTATCTATTGCTGTTGACCCTTATGTTGAAATTGGCAATTTTACATTTGGTCTTCATCTTGCTGTTAACACAGCAGATTGCAATGCCACAGATTGGAAAAACATTTTCAAATTTGACAAAGACCATGGCATAACAGGCTATGTTTCAAGCATTGTAAGATACGTTGGAAGAATAAACTACGTAAATGAGAGCTCTTCAATTCGCGTAGACGTTGACCGCGTACATAATTTTGAATTTACAAGTCCTGTTTGTGTAGGTTACGACAGGGATTTTGAATCAACTAGTAGACTTGCTGCCTCGTTTGATGGCCAATTTGGTTTCTTTGGAGTTAAGGCTTTCATGGATGATCTTGAACTTACAAACAAGCTCAATGATAAAAAACAATTTGCGGGTTTAAGGCTTTTTGCTACAACTGGCCCTGTTGAATTTGGTCTTTCTGTTGCAACAAATATTCAAGACCTTGATATTCTAGGAAAACAATATGGAGTTGAAATATACCCAGCTGTTGATTTGTGTGGTGCATTTGAAATTAAAGGAATTAACATAGACGCAACATTGGCAGGAGCTTCAAAAATGGTCATTGGAGAGACTTTAGATGTTAAGAGCCTTCCATATTTGGCAAAACTTAGTGCTAAAGCTTCAACAAGTCTCTATTACATTAGTCTTGGTGCTGCATACAACAAAGGTGAGCATCTTAACAACACTGTAGGAACTTCAGTTGCAACAGTTGTTACTCCATTTGAAGGAACTTCTATTGATGCTAATGTAGCATTAGGTCTTACTTGGGGACCTGTTACCATTGATAGCTCTACAAGTATTCCATTTGCTCTTAACAAAGAAAATGGCAAGATTTTGGCTTATAATACAGTTAAGACTAGTGCTACTGGAATTACAGAAGACATATCAGTTGATACTTTCACTTTCAAGACACAAGTTGCATTTGGAGGATTTAGCCTTGATGGTGGAATTTTAATTGATGGTTTTAGTGGAAAAATTGCTAATTTAGCAAATTATCAAGCACTTGATGATACTTCAAATGCTTTGGTCCTTTCTGCTGGAGGATCTTTTTCCTTCTAAAACTGTAACATGGCAATTAAAAAATTAGATTCAATTATTGTTTCTCGAATTGCAGCAGGAGAGGTCGTAGAACGGCCCTCCTCTGTTCTTAGAGAGCTCCTTGATAATTCTCTAGATGCTAAAGCAACAAAAATAAGTGTGTACATAGAAATGGGAGGCATAAAAAGCCTTACAGTCATTGATAACGGCACAGGGATATCTAAAGAGGATCTTCCTTTAGCTTGCGTAAGCCATGCTACAAGCAAAATAAGCAATTTAGAGGATCTTTTTAATCTTAGAACTTTGGGGTTTAGAGGTGAAGCTCTCAATAGCATTGCTTCATGCTCTGTTCTTACTATTGACTCTAATGGCAATAAAATTGTTGTAGATAACGGAGTTCAAAGCTCTTTACTTGCTGGAAGTGTTTACAAAGGGACATTGGTCTGTATGGAAAATCTTTTTGAGATGATCCCAGCTCGCAAGCTATTTTTGCGCCGTCCCCAAAGTGAGGCTACAGATTGTCGCAAAATATTCTTAGAAAAGGCGTTAGGATTTGAAGATGTTGAGTTTTTGTTTTTTGTCGATGGCGAGCTTAAATTGCATTTGACAAGAGCAAGTAAGCGCCAACGTGTTGTTGATGTTATGGCTTTGGATAAAGCGTTTGCACCATCTCAAGTACTTGAAATGGATTATGAGAGTGATAATGTAAAACTGTATGCTGTGGCAACAGACCCGTCATGTTACAAACGAGATAGAAGTCAAATTAAAGTATTTGTCAATGGTAGGATTATTGACAATTATGCGCTTGTTCAAGCAATTAACAGTGCGTATTCAGTGTCACTACCAGGTGGTGCATTTCCTTTCTTCTATTTATTTATAGATGATAACCCCTCATTAGTGGATTTTAATATTCACCCAGCTAAACGAGAATGCAAAATTCGCAACCAAAGCCAAATTTATGCATCAATTACATCAATGATACGAAATGCTCTTCTTCATGGTCAGTTAAGTAATAAAATTGGGCCCAAGGAAGACGTGTCTAAAGAGCTCCATGAAAAATTGCTATACGAAGACTTGTCTCCAGTACAAAGCCCACAGGATGAGGCAAAAGAACTTCCTCAAAAGCCCTACTCTGTAGATTATAGTAGTAATAACAAATCTTTTAGCAATTTTGGAGACAAATCCAAAGGATTACACTCTACTGATAAAACGCTCAAAACTTCAAATGCTGTGCCTTTTAATCCTTCTTGGTTTGAAAATGCTAGAGCAATAATGAGTGAATCTAGTGCAAAAGCTAATGTAAAAGCCAGTGAAAGTGTAAGCGTTGCTAATAATAGTAAAGAGCAAGAACTGACCCAAATTGAAAATGCAAAAATTAAAAATGCAAAAATTGAAAACGATGAAAAACCTTATAAGTATATAGGTCAATTATTTAATACTTTTCTTCTAGTTGAAGTTAATGACAAATTGTTATTCATAGACCAACATGCAGCGCACGAACGACTGCTATATGATGAGATACTTTCTCAAAAAGATGTTCAAAGGCTCATAGTTCCCTACCAATTTGAAACAGACCGTTCTGCAGATGACTTCCTTTTAGAAAACAGCATCATTTATTCCAATTTTGGCGTAGAACTCACCCGTGTTGAACCAATGTTATGGGAGATGTCTACAATTCCTGCTGTATGTCGTAAAAATGAGGCTTCTATTGCTTCTTATATACAAAACACAACAGGAGACATTGAGAGCGCCCGTAAAGGTTTATTTGCTATTATGGCTTGTCATGCTGCAATCAAGGCAGGTGATCCTTTAGATTTTGTTACAGCAAAAAGCCTTGTAGACAAAGTCTTTACACTTGATGCTATGGTATGCCCGCACGGAAGAAGTTTTACTTTTGAAATAACACGAGAAGAATTATATAAAAAAGTTGGGCGCATAATTTAGACATAGATGAGGTTTTGCAAAAGAAGTTTTATGAAGATTGATTTTGCAAAACTGCTCTACGTTATCCAGTTATCTAGTGTTTTTAATGGTGAATTTATATGCATTTTAATCCACTGTGCCATATAAGAGAAAATACGGACTTGAGTAGCGCTGTTTAATTTAACTTTACAAGCGTCATTAAATGTCATTGCAAGAGTATAACGCAAATATCTTCTAGCCCCTGGCGGTAGAATAAAAGAAGCATTATCACCACAGTTTTTACAAACAGGAACAAGAAGAAAAGAAGAAAATGCAAGAATTTCATCATCTTCATATTTACGCTCGCAAATTGAGCAATA
>CAVDPO010000004.1:0-3017 GCA_963610855.1 Segatella copri | reverse complement strand
GCTTAGAAACTGCGTAGAAAGTGCAGTAGTAATGTGTCAAGGTAAAATTATTGATACAAATGATTTACCTCCAAACGTGAGTAAAGCAAGTTCTGGTAGTTCAATAGAAATAGAACTTGGTTGCACAATGGAAGATGCTGAGAAATCTTTAATTTTAGCCACAGTGGGATATTGTAAAGGAAATAAATCAAAAGCGGCCGATATGCTTGGCATTGGGCGTAAGACAATTATTAGAAAAATGCAAGAATACGAGTCTTCCACATGAAAAAAGAACAAATATATGAAATCTTTGATGAGGGAGGACTTCTAAGCCAAGTTCTTGATAATTTTGAGTTTAGAGAAGGTCAACTTGATATGGCTTTGGATGTTCTTCATTGTTTTGATTCAAATGCAGTGGGAGCAATAGAAGCCGGAACTGGAATTGGAAAGAGTTTTGCTTACCTCGTACCTTCAATCTTTAACGCTGTTGAAACTAATGAAAATGATGATAAAGAAAGAACTGTAATTGCAACTTCTACTATTAATCTTCAGCACCAGTTACTTGAAAAAGACATTCCAACGCTGTTTAAGGTTCTCAATATGGAATGTAAAGTTGCAATAGCTGTAGGAAGAGGTAATTACATTTGCTTACGACGTCTTGTCACAGAAGTAGAAGGAAATGCTCTTTTTAAGGATGATGGCGTATCTGATATATCTAGGCTAAAAAAATTTGCTAATGATACAGAAACTGGCCTTCGTAGCGAGTTTAATGGACACTTAGATGCCTTGGCTTGGAATGCTGTTTGTTCAGATTCTGATTTATGTATGGGAGGTAAGTGCCCATTTTTTAGTAGGTGTTTCTATTTTAAGGCAAAAAGTAAACTGTCTGATGCTTCTATTATTGTATGCAATCACCATCTCTTATTTGTAGACAGTCATGCACGATTTGAACAAGACATAGACTATGACAAAGATGCTGTTCTTCCTTCTTTTAGTCACTTAATTATAGATGAAGCGCATAATATGGAACGTCACGCAACTGATTTATTTACAGAGTCTTTTTCAAGTTATTCCTTAATGCGCCAAATAGGTTATATCTACGACCACAAGGCTGTAAAAGGTGCAGGTTATGGAAGAATGATTGATGACTTGCTAGAGTTTAGTATTCATAGAGCCTTATATGACAAAATTGTTGAAGCATATGACGTGTTACGAACTCATGTTGACACATTAAACATGATGACTTTGGGTATACTTGATTTGAATAAGATATCTCATTTACTTTTAACAAATGCAAGTTCACAAAAAATCATAAAAGAGATTGGTGAAGTTGCAAATAATGTAATTATAAAAGGGCGAGACTTCGTATCTCTTCTAAGTGATTTTGTAACTTCAATAAAAAGCAAAGATGAGTTTGTTCGCAGTAAATGTGATGATATGTCAGTTCATATTGAACGTGTTTCATCTCAAATTGAGCTTTTTGCTTCTTTTGTTGAAAGTAAAGACAGGAAAGCAGACATTTACTATCTAGATACAGAAAGACATGCAAAAATACGATATGTAACTTTTAATAAAGCACCCCTTGAAGTCTCTGAAATTTTATCAAAAGCTTTGTTTGAAAAAGTTAATTCTGTGATTTGTACGAGTGCAACACTGGACTTAAATGATGATTTTTCATATTGGAGTTCTCAAGTAGGGCTTCCTTTGAAAAATAAAGGCTTTCTTAAAAAAGTTTATTTATCACCATTTGATTATAAAAACCGTCTTATGTTACTTACTCCAACAGATCCCCCTGAGTTTTCTAAAGATTCAGAAGAAGAATATGCAAATTTCATAAGTGAGACTGTTTATAATGCTGTTTCAAGTTCTTCTGGAGGAGCCTTAATCCTTTTTACTAGCTTTAAGCTTATGGAATATGTATACAACGTGCTTTCTCCAAGGTTATCGGTCTTAGGCATTTCAAGTTTTAAGCAAGGCGATGGTGATAGATTTAGTCTTTTAGAGCAGTTTAAGGCTAATATAGACAGTGTCCTATTTGCGACAGACAGCTTTTGGGAAGGTGTGGATGCCCCAGGTGATACATTAAGACTTGTGATAATTACAAAACTTCCTTTTAGGATGCCTGATGAACCAATATATAAAGCACGCATAAGTAAGCTAGAAGAAGAGGGTAAAAGCGGTTTCTTCTATTTTTCTCTTCCTGATGCTACTATGAAACTAAAACAAGGATATGGCCGTCTAATGCGGCATACTACAGACCGTGGAATAGTTCTTATTTTAGATTCTAGAATTGTTAAAAAAGGCTATGGACAAATTATGCTACAAGCATTACCAGAAAGTTATCATCCTACAACAGAGACAGCCTCTATTGGTGAAAAGATTGAGAGCTTTCTGTATTAAAAAGGTTTTGACAGTGTATGGCTAAAGAATTTCAAAAAAGGCTTTCGCTTATCTTAAAAGAAAAAGGCTCAATGAGTACACAAGAAATATATTCATATTTTTCAGATATGAATTCAAAAACTGTGTCTTGGCATTTATATAACAGCTTAAATGAAGGTCTTGTCTGTAGAAGTTCTCATGGTAAGTACACTCTTTCTTCTTCAATCCCAGAAGTTGATGAAAGACTTTCACATATTCCAGCACGAAACTGTATGGTATTTGATTTCATGTGTAAAACTGGGTTTGATTTTTATATGACAGGTCTTGATTGTATGAATGGCATAGGGTTTGAAGTAAGTGGTAATTATCCTGTTTTATTGTGTTGTAGAAAAAAAGAAATAAAAGATGTTCAAATAGAAACTATGCGACATTTGGATTTGACTCTAACTGAGTATGATACACAAATGCTTGCTGACGAAAAATTAAAACGTAAAATTCAATTTGTACTTCTTGAAACTAATGATTTTTCTCTCCAAAAAGGACATTTTGCTTTTCTTGAGAAAGCATTTGTTGATCTTTATTTTGCAGCGACAAGATTAGACTATCCCATTCCAATAGGGGAACTTCCTCATATTCTAAGTCTTATTGATATAAATCCA
>CAVDPO010000003.1:969-3692 GCA_963610855.1 Segatella copri | reverse complement strand
CACTACAGACAAGTGAGATTTTCCAAGTAGAGAGGTTTTTGCAAAGTTTCGAAAAGCCTCTAGAAAACTGTAGCAAAGATAAATAAAAAAAGAGGACAGCGTGAAAGAAGAAGATACTAAGAACATAGAAGTGAGTGAAAAGCATATAGGCTTGAGGCTTGTTCTTTTTATAGTGTTCCTTCTTGTTGCAGTTTTTTCTTTTTCGTATGGTGTAACTTCTATTGGAAAGAAAGAGGCAGGGTATCAAACAATAGATGCCTTGCAAGACACTTCTGTGCCTTTGTACGGTAATGAACTTTCATTTAGTTATTATTGTGAGGGTACTAGTAATTCTATAAAAAAAGAAGTTAAAACGCTCTCTAAAGTTTATTCTCAAACACTTTCTAATGCTTATAAAATGCTGGACTCTGCCTTGGAATACTCGGGCTCTGTAAGTATTGGTGCTATCAATAATAATTTAGGGCAGAGCGTGAGTATAAGTCCTGTTCTTTATGAAGTGTTAAAAGATGCTTACTCTCGTACTTTAGAGCGTAAGAACTTTAATATGTTCGCGGGAGCTTTGTATGCAGAATGGAAAAGTATCCTAATGTTAGATGACGCTAGTTCTTTTGACCCTCTTAATAGCCCGTACATGGCACAGCGTATTGAAGAGATTTCTCAAGAAGTTTCAAATCTTGATAATTTTAATCTAGAATTTTTAGATGATGAAAAATGTATAGTTAGGTTTAGTGTGTCTGACCATTATTCTTCTTTTTGCAAAGATATGGAAATTGAGGCGGGTGCATTGGATTTGAATGTTTTGTATAGTGCATATTTGCTTGAGCTCGTAGCTCACGATTTGTTGGAATTGGGTTATAACAATGGCATTCTTGTTTCTAGAGAGGGCCTTTGTATCGTTTTGAATGGTGGCGAAGAAAGTACAAATGGTGTAAGCAGTGAAGTTTCAAGTGTAGACGACGTTTCAAGTACAGCTTTTATATCTTCATTCCAAAATGGGGGCTACTACAATGCTATAGTAAACGGTCATTACAGGCATCTTTTTATAAACACAACAACCGGCAGTATTGAAGATGTTATTCTTTCTTGTTCTATCTCTTCAAATGGTTTTAACTTAGTAAATGACATGGCAACGCTTGTGTACCTAGCATCTCTTTCTTCAAAAGAACAAGTAGTTGAAGAGCTCTCATATTTAAGAGCTTCAAATCTTACAGTTCTTTCTATTGATTGTGATTTTCAAGACGGCACCTCTTTTGGCTCTAGTTTGTGAAAGCCTAGAGAGTATAAAAAAAGGATGCTCCAAAACTCTGTTGTTTGATTGAATTTTGTTACATCCTTTTTTGTTTATTGACTATTTGATTGTTTGTTTATTTATCAGGCATGAGGGTCTTTTTCTTGAACTCTTCAAGGAATTTAAGAATAACCTCTACAGCTCCATCAACACCAACATCACTTGTATCAATGCTAAGGTCATAGTTAGTAGCATCTCCCCATTTTTGGTGAGTGTAGTATTCATAGTACTTAGATCTATTCTTATCATTATTCTTGATAAGTTTTTCCATAGATGCTCTGTCATGTTCTGCATGTTCTTCAAGAGCAAGTTTACGGCTTATGCGGTCTTCAAGACTTGCATGGATAAAGATGTTTATAGTGTCGTAGTCTCTAAGAATATAATCTGCACAACGACCAATTATAACACAAGGGCCTTTTTGTGCTAAAGCTTGAATGACTTTTGACTTTTCAAGAAATACTTGGTCGTTAGGAGACATGTTATAAAACTGATTCATCATGATTTCTCTTGATGTTGCAACTCCAGCTCCTGGAACTAGTCCTGCTGTTCCAATATTCAAAAGACTAGGTTTCATCTCGTCCATCTTAGAAAGGTAGCTTTCTGCAAAACGGCTGTTTTCTGCTGTGAGTGTTAAAAGTTCCTTATCATAGAAGGGAATACCTAGACGCTTTGAAAGTCTAAGACCTGTTTCATGTCCACCGCTTCCGAACTGTCTTCCAATGGTTATGATGTGTTTCATAATTTCACCTCCTAGTAGGTTTTTGCAAAGCTACCTTAAAAAACTATTTTACAAAAACCACATACAAGTTTTCATTTAAGTGCATGAGAATTATATTATTCATTCAAAAAGGATGTCTAAAAAAATTCTTGCTACTTTGGAGCCAAGCGGAATCGAACCGCCATTTGTGCCATGCGAAAGCACTGTTCTACCATTAAACCATGGCCCCAGCATTCTCTTTCTTGCAAAAATTATATTTCTTTCGTTTAACTTTGTTAAGAGAAGTTCTTACAAATGAGTTTTTCGAAAACTTTAAGAATGTTTTTGTTAGTCTTCTAATGCCATTATTTTTGCTCTGCGTTTTGCATGGCGTTCTTCTTTTGAAACTTGTGTTTCTATGTAAGCTTTGAGCATTTCCAAAACAGGTTCTTGATACTCAATGCGTCCACCAAAAGCAATGAAGTTACAATCATTATGCTCTTTTGCCATTTTGGCTGCAAAACAGTTTTGTGGAAGCGCACATCTAATACCTTTTATTTTGTTAGCACAAATAGAGACTCCAATTCCTGTACCACAGCAAACAATGCCAAATTCATAGCCACCTTTTTTGAATTCTTCACAGGCTGCTTTTGCCATGTCTGGGTAATCAACAGAAACCGGCTCTCCAATGCCTAAATAATTGACTTCATAGCCTTGATTTTTCAAATATTCAATTAT
>CAVDPO010000003.1:478-959 GCA_963610855.1 Segatella copri | reverse complement strand
CTGTAAGCTCAACGGCACCTTGATCATTAGCAATAACTACTTTTTTCACGCTTTTTCTCCTTTTTTAGGCCCTCATGTACCAAGTGTGATTTTCAATAATTTTTAGACTTCTTTGTAAAAAAACTCAATAGGAAATCTCCAACATATCAAGAATTCTCTTGAAAGTATCTTGCCCATCTAAACAGGTGTCTACTAGCCATCCTTTTTCTTCTTTCCATTTGGAGAGACCTCTATAATAGAAGTTCTTTTTCATGTCTTCAATTATAAAAGGAAGTATTCCATAACGCAGGCATTCCTTTAATGCAATTAGTCGTCCAACTCTTCCATTTCCATCTTGAAAAGGATGGATGAATTCAAATTCTGCATGAAAAGAAATTATATCGTCAATTGTAATATTTTCTTTACTATTATATCTTCTTAATAGGTTTTGCATTTCTTTTGCTACTTCTGTAGGTTTTGTTGTTTCTTTACCTCCTACCAC
>CAVDPO010000003.1:0-468 GCA_963610855.1 Segatella copri | reverse complement strand
CTTCTTATAGTCTCCAATTGCAAACCAACTTAGTGTTGCATCTTTTGTGTCGTGCTTTAGGATATAGTGGAAATGTTTAATGATGTTTTCTGTTAGCTGTTCTTCTGCAATATCTATGCAATAGTCAATGGCGCAAAAATGATGAATAGTTTCTAGAATATCGTCTACAGAAACATTATTTTCTACTCCTATCGTATTTGTTTCAAAAATAAATCTTGTTTGGTCCTCTGTTAGTTTACTACCTTCTATATGGTTTGAGTGATATGTCATTCTAACTTGCAATTCATGATAAAGGCCTCCAGATATCTTTGCATCTTTTTCATCTTTCAATATTTGGAGAATTTTATTTTTTGAGACTTCTTTGTACAGCTCTTCTTTATTGCATCCAAGATAGAAAGCTATCTTTTCTAGTGTTTTGTTTGAAAGTTTTTCGTTCTTTCCAATTTTTGCTATTGTTCGTGATGAAAG
>CAVDPO010000002.1:0-8387 GCA_963610855.1 Segatella copri | reverse complement strand
CCCATGCTTTGCCATCGTGGCTAAAAGCGCATTTTGCAAAAACCTTGTTAATTAGAAATTAACGTTGTGACTTATCGTAAGGAATACCCTCTGCCTTTGGAGCACGTGAACGGTTAGAAGTCAATGCCAAGACAATAAGGGAAATGATGTACGGCATCATGTTGTATACAGTACTTGGTAATTTTAGATCTACAAGGAAATCAAATCCAGTATAAGTATTTCCAAGAGCACGGAAGAAACCAAATAGTAATGCAGAAAGAGCAATCAAATGTGGTTTCCACTGACCAAATATCATTACAGCCAATGAGAGGAATCCAAATCCTGCAACACCATATTCAAACTTCCAAACAGAAACACCGGCCAAAATATAGCAAATGCCACCAAGTCCGCCATATGCACCAGAAATCAATACTCCTGCCCAACGCATTTTGTATACGTTAATTCCAACACTGTCTGCAGCTTGTGGATGCTCACCACATGCCATAAGTCTTAAACCAAAACGTGTTTTATACAAAACAACATATGCAATAGCCAAAGCAATAACAGTGATGACCATGAACCAGTTAAATTCAAACTCTCCAAAGTATGCAACAAAATTTTTCTTTGGTTGAATATAAGAAATCTCAGATGAAACGTTATTAACATTCTCTGCTGTATTGATAGCTTTTACAATAACTGTTGCAGCTGCTGTTCCAAGAAGATTCAATGCAGTTCCTACTATTGTTTGGTCTGCTTTATAGTTAATACAGGCAATAGCAAGTAATGCAGAATAAAGAACACCAACTAAAATAGCAAAGAACAGAACTAGTAGGACATAAAAGAAACCAGGAATTGCCAAAGGAAGATACTTCATAGCCAGTGCTCCACCAAGAGCTCCCATAACCATAATTCCTTCAAGACCAAGGTTTATAACCCCGGAGTGCTCAGAGAAACAACCACCAAGAGCTACGAGGATTAACACAGATGAAAAAATAAGTGTATATTGTATAAGTAAAATCATTTGTTTTCCCCCTTCTTGGAATTTTCATTCTTCAACGCTTTTTTTGTTTCAATCTTTTGAATAACAGCATTTATCATTAGCTTGAGGAAGAGAACAAAACCACACAAATAAATGATGATTGCAGAAATCAAGTCCGATATCTGAGAGCAATACATTGTCTTATCAACGTACGCACCTCCCAGTGTTATGTGTTGAATGAAATAAGAAGAGAAGATTGTTCCAATAGGATTAAGACCTCCAAGGAAAGTTGCCGCAATACCATTAAATCCCATGCCTGGAACACTTGCAGTTGTACACTCCCATTGCTGAATACCTGTTTGGTAATATAATGAAGCCCCAAGACCTGCTAATGCACCAGAAATAGCAAGAGAAAGAATTATGTTCCTGTTTTCTCTCATTCCACAGTACTTTGCAGCATTTTTGTTAAACCCGGTTGCTTTTAGTTCGTATCCAAACTTAGTCTTGTTTAAGACTATCATAATAAGAATAGCAATAATTATTGAGATAGGAATTGCCATTGTAACATTAGAATTGTTAAACAATTTATCCAAACCCCACGTTGGAAGTAATGCTTTAGGTCCATACTGTGTAAGTTGGAAAGTATAAGGAGATGTAGGCTCTTTTACATTGGAAAGAATTGTATTTGTCAAATAAAGGATTATCCAATTAAGCATAATACCAGATATTACTTCGTTAACATTACAATAAGACTTCAAAACACCAACAATTGAGCCTACGACAGCTCCAGCAATAATTGCAAAAAGCATGCAAGGGAACCATCCCCAACCCCACTTTATAGCTGCATATAGTGCTGCACAACATCCAGCTGTATATTGACCTGAACATCCAATATTAAAGAGACCTACTTTGTAGCTAAAAAGAATACTCAAAGCACAAAGCAAAAGAGGAACAGTTTTAACTAAAGTAGCTCCAAAATATTTTATTCTTAATGAAGACATTGGATAAATCAAAAAGTTCTTTAAAAGTGTTCCAATTGCTCCAAAAGCTCCATTTGGATTGATTAATAAAAGAACAATCAAGCCAATTAAAAGCCCAAGAATCACACAAATCAAAGATGCAAGCAAAGATTGTGCTCTGTTAGATTGCCAAATGTTCTTTTTCATGCTCTAACCTCCATTCTCTTTGCACCAGCCATATAAAGACCAAGTTCTTCTTCTGTAGTATTCTTTGGATCAAACTCTCCTACAATTTCACCTTCATACATAACAAGAATACGGTCTGACACATCCATAACTTCATCAAGCTCAAGAGATACAAGAAGAACTCCTTTTCCTGCGTCACGTTGTGCGACAATTTGCTTATGAATAAACTCAATTGCACCAACATCAAGACCTCTTGTAGGCTGTACAGCAATAAGAAGCTCTGGAGCTTTTTCAATCTCTCTTCCAACAATAGCTTTTTGCTGGTTACCACCACTCATAGCACGTGCCACTGTTATTGGACCTTGCCCACTACGAACGTCGTACTCATCAATGATTTTTTCAGCATAATTCCTTATTGCGTCACGTTTTAAGAAACCAAATTTATTAGTAAATTCTGGCTCAAAATAATTCTGAAGTACAAGGTTATCTTCTAGTGAATAATCCAAGACAAGTCCATGCTTATGGCGGTCTTCAGGAATGTGGCTTACACCAAGAATACTCTTTTGGCGAATGGAAGATTTAGAAATATCTTTGCCTTCAAGAATAATCTTTCCTGAAACAAGCGATGCAAGACCTGAAAGTCCATGAACAAACTCTGTTTGTCCGTTACCATCAATACCAGCAATACAAACAATTTCTCCACTTCTTACTTTAAGAGAAACATCCTTAACTGCGTTATTCTTGTGAATCTTTGAAGCAACTGTCATGTGGTCTACTTCTAAGACCACATCACCTGGTGTCATTTCTTTCTTTTCTACATGGAAATTGACATTTCTTCCAACCATCATTGAAGACAACTCTTCAATATTGGTCTTTGCTGTTTCAACAGTACCAATGTATTTTCCTTTTCTAAGGACTGAACATCTATCAGAAACAGCCATGATTTCTGCAAGCTTATGTGAAATGAAAAGAATAGACTTACCTTCTGCAGCAAGATTCTTCATAATTTGCATAAGTTCTGTAATTTCCTGCGGAGTTAGAACAGCTGTAGGTTCATCAAATATAAGAATTTCATTATCACGATACAGCATTTTGAGAATTTCTGTTCTTTGTTGCATTCCAACAGTAATGTCTTCAATTAAGGCATCAGGCTCAACTTTTAGTCCGTATTTCTCAGACAGAGCAAGAACTTTTTCTCTTGCAACATCTTTTTGCAGAAATCCATGCTTGGTAGGCTCAACGCCCAAAATAATGTTGTCAAGAACACTAAAACACTCAACAAGCTTGAAGTGCTGGTGTACCATTCCAATTCCAAGTGCGTTAGCATCATTAGGATCATTGATTTTAACCTCAACACCATCCTTCTTGATAATTCCTTCTTCTGGCTGATACAAACCAAACAGGACACTCATTAGTGTGGACTTACCTGCTCCGTTTTCGCCAAGAAGTGCATGAATCTCACCTTTTTTAAGTTGCAAGGTAATGTTGTCATTAGCAACAATGCCTGGAAACTTCTTGGTAATATTCAGCATTTCAATTGCATACTGCTCTGCCAAGGTATGCCTCCTTATATTTAGGTCTTCTAAAAAAAGACCTTAAGTCATTTGTACTAATTTTATTACACCTCTTACGCAATCACAATAGGAAATGATATAGGAAATGATAAAAAAAGGACCGTCACAAGACGGTCCACTTCAAAGACATAGTCAAAAATTATTTGATATTTCCAAGATCCTTGACTGTAAGTGTCTTTGCGTTATCTGCTGCAGAGATAGTTGTGTCGTTAGAAACAACAATCTTTCCTGTGTAGATATCGTTGACAAGAGCTGTGTAATCAGCCTTTGTGAAAGAATCTGACCACTCTGTTCCAGAAAGAGGAATACCAACAAAGTTAGCTTCAACATCAGTTCCAGAAATAAGGCCAAGGTTTCCAATTGTTCCAGCAACAGTATTCCAAGCTTTATCTTCAATGATAAGCTTTAATGTTGACTGTGTTGAAGAATAGAGACCCTTCATTGCAGATGTAACTGTAAGGCTCTTACCATAGAGACCATCAATGATTGGTTTTTGGTCAACGTCAACACCAACAACCTTTGCATTAACTTTTTCTGCTGCTTCAGCAACTGATGTAAATACGCCACCACCGCAAGCAAATACAACTTGTGCGCCGTTCTTATACATAGCATCCATAGCTGCTGTTATGTCAGCATCACCAAAGAACTGGTTTGCATATGTGTACTGGATTGTTCCTTTCTTGCCAAGTTTTGCAGCTGCTGCGTCAGCACCCTGAACAAAACCATAACCATAGCGAACAACAGCAGGAACTGCCATACCACCGCAGAAACCAAGGTTTGTATAACCAAGAGCAACTGTTGCATAACCTGCAAGATAACCAGCAATCTCTTCCTGGTAAACAATGCAGTAAACATTGCTAAGGTCAACGTAATCAGCAAGGTTCCAATTTGATGGGTTATAATCATAAGCTGCACCAACAGCTTCACCAAGTAAATCACCAAGAGAAACGTCAAGAGCAACGAACTTAACATCTTTGTACTGAGGAGCTGCCTGAACGACAGTACCAGCAAAAGCATAACCTGGCATAACAATAATATTGTAACCTTCTGCAATTGCCTGTTCGACCATAGCTACACGGTCAGCTGTGTTGTCTCCTGCTGGCTTATAATATTTGAATGTAATACCATGAGCCTCTGCATAATCCTTACAAGCTTCGTATGTTGTCTGGTTGAAAGACTGGTCTGTGATATCGCCGTAGTCTGTAATCATGGCGATTGCATAAGAATCTTCAGCCTTTGCTTCTTGAGCACCCTGTGCAAATACAGAGAAAGAGAGACAAAGAACTAAAAGAACGAACAATGCTTTCTTCATTTTTTCCTCCAAAATTATTTCCTAAAAAAGGAATGTCATATGGCTTAGATTATACTATTGAAACATTTGAAAGTGCAACATTAAACTAATCAAAATCCTTGCAAATACATAAGGAAAGTTTTTGCAAAATGCGTTTTGTAAATAGTTGCAAAAACCTCAAAGAAACTACTTTAGCACTGCTGCATTGGCAAGAGTAATCTTATATCCATTATAATTTATTGTACCATTGCAAGTTATGCTAGTAATTGTGCTATCCCCTGTAAGCGTCCATGTACACCCTTCATCTATGATTATAACAGCATTATTTTCTACAGAAGAACCGTCTTCTGTATTAGAAACTACATTTATTGTTCCTGTAAAAGAACTACCACCACTTAAAGTAAAATTTAATGTTGAAATATCATCAACTCGAATAGATCCCTCTAAAGTTTGGTTGGAGCAAGTAATTGTAGCTTGTGCGCCATTACTGCCGGCGCTACCCCAACCGTGTGTTGCACTATTTCCTGTAATGTTAAAGAGATACGAATCTTCGTCGTTGTTTACAATACTTACATTAGAAAGTTCAATAGTACATGCTGTATTTGTGATATAGAACATATCTCCGTTATTAGAAGTAAGGGAACCTCCATTCATAGAGAATAAAGAGGTTCCAACAGCAGCATCTCCAGACATAGACTGATAAATCATTACATTATGAACATTCTCACTAGAACTTGTGCCCAAAGTGTCACTCATATTGCCATAAACTGTGCAATTTTCAAGTGCAATACTATTTTTACCCTCTATTACGAGTGCTTCTGAATTATTGGCTGTGAGAATTGCATCACTTACAGTAATACTTGCTGTTGAATATATAGCAGGTGAATTATAACCATTGCTAGTATAAGTGCCTTTTGAAACTACTACAGTTCCACCGCCTCTATCAGACCTAATAGCAGCTGAAGAATTACCACTTGTATTAACAACAAGGTTGTTTGCATACGTTGTGCCACCACCTGTTGTTTGAAGGCCACCAGAATTATCTTTTTTTGTTGTAATTGTACTGTTATTTATAGTAACAACTGTACCACTACCATAGCTAAAAACCCCGTTACCATTTTGAGCGTTTGAGTACACTGTAGCGCCATTTATTGTTACATTTGCACCATCAGTTGCAAGTAAAGCTGCATTCATGCCATAAAAATCGCCATTTTCTGTGTTAGATGTAACACCACCATTTTTATTCACTGTAATACCGTTTAGAACAACTGTTGCATCCTCAACTCTTAGAGCATTTTCGTCATCTCCAGTTGACTCGTATGTAGTATTCTCATAAGTTCCGTCATCACTTATTGTATTTGCACTTGTTCCTTGTGTGACAGTTTGAGAACCTCCGCCAAATCCACCAGACCCTCCGTTAGGACCTCCGTTTGGCGCATCACTAGGAGCTAGTCCATTAGGACCTCCAAAACCATTAGGAGCATTTGTGCCATTAGGTTTTTCAGGAGGGTTTCCATTCTCTCCATTAAATCCAAACCCGCCATGGACTTCTTGTCCATTTGGGAAAGAAGTTAAACTAGAAGAAGTTGAACTAGAAGAAGTCTCAGAAGACGTTGTTACAGAAGAACAAGAAGAAAGTAATACTAAAAGTATTAAAAATACGACAAAAATAATGCGTTTTCCACTCCAATATTTCATGGGTTTTCCTCCATTAATCTGGCTTTAACTTAAATCTTTTCCACCCAGAAGACGAGTTTTTTACACATTTACACGCATTTTGACACACAAAAAACACAAAGAGGAATTTTTTTAGACCCATATCTTTGTCTTATGACTGCCTATATGCAACGCTCACCGCTGTTCTTGGAACAACATGACCTATTAAGCGAACACAATCTAAACCCATTCTCTCAATGAATTTGCAAGCATCAAGTTCAGGCATAAAGAGCGCGAGGCCTCCACTTGTTTCTGGCCCAAAGACAATGTCTTTTAACTCTGTAGGAGTACCGCTAGGAAATGAAACTTTTGAAAAAAGATAATCTTCATTAGTATAACGGCCCTCTGGAACAAGTCCAAAACGTGCGGCCTCAAGAGCTCCAGGAAGAATTGGAAGAGTCTCAAGAGAAACTTCTATTGTTACATTTGAAGCATCGGCGCATTCAGACAAATGTCCAGACAGTGAAAAACCTGTTATATCTGTTGCAGCATGGACATTTAAGTCGCGTGCTAAGTCTCTAGCTTTTTTGTTAAGAGTAGTCATTGACTTGATTGTTACGTCAAAATCTTCTTTTGTTACTTCTTCCGCTTTGGCAGCTGTATTCATCATACCAACCCCCAATGCTTTTGTAATAACAACGCAATCTCCTATGAGAGCTCCTTTATTTGACCAAACATCACTTTTTTTCATAAACGCTGTAACACAAAGACCATACTTTGGTGTTGGGTCAGCTATTGTATGACCACCTGCAATAATGGCCCCAGCTTCACGAACTTTATCAATTCCACCTAGAAGTATGTTCCTTAGGACATCAAGTTCTAAACAAGATGGAAAACATACAAGATTCATTGCAACATTGGGCTCACCACCCATAGCATAAATATCAGAGAGCGCATTTGTTGCTGCAACTTGTCCAAAAACATATGGGTCATCAACCATTGGAGGAAAGAAATCTACTGTTTGAACACAGACTGTATCTTTTTCAACAGAATAAACGAGCGCGTCGTCAGCATTCTCAAAACCTTCAAGGAGCCTGTCACTTGACATAAGAGGAAGACTATCTATGACATGATGAAGCTTTCCTGGTGGAAGTTTTGCAGCACAGCCCGATGTCTTTACCATGCTAGTAAGTTTTACTCCACTTTTCCCTTCATGTAAAAGAGGATCTTTTTGAGAACTTACTGTATCATTTGTATATTTCAACGAATCTTCCATCTTTATCTCCTTCTTTGCCTTCCATACGGTAGATTGCTTCTACTAGACTCTTAAGTTCTTCCGAAAGATTTAATTGGTCATTTGAAAGCGAAAAAAAAGCTGCTGTCCCACAAGAAGAGGAAAGCAGTCGAGGGACAGGCTTAAGGGCACATCCTTCACCCATCCCTTTCTTAAAAAGCATTGCTTTATAATGATTTTCAAAAGTAGCAACACATGTCACTTGGTTAAGAGACTTTGATGTTATTACTTTGTTATTTCGATTCTCCATGCGCCGTCTTTCTCCACAGCGTTTACTTTATACCCCATAGCACGTCCAAATCTAGATACATTTTCTAGTGCTGCACGGTTATCGACAATAGAAATTACTCCTGTAGGATTTTCTTTAAGAGCTTTCTTTGTTTTTACTACAGGTTCTGGACAGCTAAGTCCTTTCAAATCTAATTCTAGCATTTTTATCTCCCATAGAGGCTTCTGTAAACAACAAAAG
>CAVDPO010000001.1:0-9135 GCA_963610855.1 Segatella copri | reverse complement strand
TGCAAAACCGTACAATCCAGTGGACTGCCACAGATTCAATAATGATTCACTCATGCAAAAACTCCTTAGACGATTGTCATAATAAGGTCATCAGATACAAGTTGCTGACCAGTTGTAACAGAAATCTTACCAATGGTTCCTGCACATGGAGCATAAAGCTCGTTTTCCATCTTCATAGCTTCCATGACCATAATAAGCTGGTTCTTCTCAACTTTTTGTCCTTCTTTGACTTCAATACGAAGTACAAGACCAGGCATTGGAGCTAAGACTTTTTCACCACCGGCAGGAGTTGCACTTGCATTTGGAGCTGGCGTAGCAACTGGAGCTTCTTTAGCAACAGGGGCGACATTCTCATGTACTGGTGCACTTTCTAAAGGCTCTTCCATTGCTTTTTCATCAATTCCAAATTCAAGGTTAAGAGGATATGAAACGCCATTGACTGTTGCGCTATTTTTTGAAAGTTTTACGCCATAAGCTTTGCCGTTAATATTAATTGTATATTCACCGGCTTTCTTAGCAGCTTCTTCTTTTGGATCAATCTTTCTTACGCCATTGACTTTTGACTTGCCTGTAAGGTAGAGAATTCCTTTTTCTTTACAGGATGCAGCAATAAAGATGTTTTCTTCAGTTACAGCAATGCCATTGTCTTCAAGCATTTTTATTGCAGCTTTGCGGCCTTTGGTAGGATCTGCATCATTGATATCAACAACTTTCTTTGTTGTAGGTTCTTTCTTAAGCTGTTCTGCAGCAATTTTTACGACTTCTGGATCTGGAGCAACAGGAGTTTTTCCAAAGTATCCAAGAACCATTTTGCCATAGCCTTCTGCAATCTTTTTCCATGGGCCATAAATAACGTTGTTAAATGCTTGTTGGAAGTAAAACTGTGAAACTGGTGTTACAGATGTCCCAAAACCGCCTTTTGCAACAGTGTCGCCCATTGCTTCAACAATTTCTGGGTATCTATCCATAAGACCATTATCTCTAAGCATTTGTGTATTTGCTGTAAGAGCTCCGCCTGGAAGAGGGAAGAATGGAATGTTAGGATTAACAGCTGTTGCCTCTGGTGGCAGGAAGTAGTCTTTCATGCATTCTTGGAAAACAGACTCTGCTTTTTGAATTGCTTGAATATCAACACCAAGATCATATTCTGTGCCACGAAGAGCATGCCACATAGTAATGATATCTACTTGGCAAGTTCCTCCAGATACTGGTTGCATTGAAAGGTCAAGTTGGTTTGCACCAGCTTCAAGTGCGCTCATGTACTGTTGTACACAACAGCCGGCTGTATCGTGGCTGTGCATAACAATTGTTACATTTTTGCCAAGAAGTTTTCTTGCTCGTTTGATTGTCTCATAAACAACAGCTGGAGTTGATGTTCCAGAAGCATCTTTGAAACAAACACTATCAAAAGGAATTCCTGCATCAAGAATGCCACGAAGAACACCCTCGTAGAAGTCTGGATCATGGGCCCCTGTTGTTTTTGGAGGAAGGCTCATCATTGTAACAGTAACTTCATGTTTAAGACCTGCATCATGGATTGCTTTTCCGCTGTCTATAAGGTTATCAACATCATTGAGTGCATCAAAGTTTCTAATTGTTGTCATTCCATGTTTTTTGAACATATCTGCATGGAGTTTGATAATATCTCTTGGTTGCGAATCAAGACCAACAACGTTTACACCTCTTGAAAGAGTTTGAAGATTTGCATCTGGTCCTGCAACTCTGCGGAACTCGTCCATCATTTCAAAAGCATCTTCATTTGTATAAAAATAAAGTGATTGGAATCTTGCACCACCACCGGCCTCAAAATGTGTAATGCCCGCTTTGCGTGCTGCTTCTACTGCTGGCATGAAATCCTTTGTGAAAACTCTTGCACCATAGACTGACTGGAAGCCGTCTCTGAATGCTGTACACATAAAATTGATTTTTTTCATTCTGTCATTCTCCTTTTTTTAATCAACTTTTTGATTTTGCCACAGCCGCCACGATTGCTGCTGCAATCTCAGCGTCATTTGATGCTGTACTTGTCATTTTTGGTTCACTTACTTGTGCTACTTTAGACTGTACAGTTGCTACCTCTTCAGGACGCTTGCCTTCAAACTTTCTTACAATTTTAGAAACTCCTAATGTTGAGAAAACTAAGAGTGTAAGAAACACAAATACGATCGCCATTCCAATAACTAAAAGGATTAAGCCATTTTTAATTTGGGTGGAAAGTTGATCTGCAGGTAGTTGTGCCAATAAGAACATATGCACTCCCATTAAAATATTGCATAGATTGAGCAAAGCCCAATCTCTAAATGCTAGTAGGAATTTTAGCCTTTTCGCAAACCTGTTTTCAAGTACTCCTGTAGATATATAAGGTGTAGATTGTGTGGTTTTATAACTGTCTTAACTGCCCCTTAACCGTAACAAAGTAGCTTGTCAATTTTGGGTTTCATAATTTCGTAGTCTCTACCCTCTATGTAATGCAACAGTTTCGTAAGTTCACTCTCGAAGGCCCTCCAAAAGCCTCTCAAAGACATTGCTCTACAATTCTCAAATACACTTGCCCAATTACAAGTTAAGAACTATCTTTGACAAGGGAGGCGAATATGCCTGATGAAATGGAATTGCAAGAGCTCAGAATCCATGAACGAATGAGCAAAATTGATCGCAAAATAATTGTGATGAGTGGTAAGGGCGGTGTTGGAAAGAGCACTGTAACAGTAAACTTGGCAAACGCTTTGCTTGAAAAAGGCTTTAAGGTTGGTGTTCTTGATACTGATATCCACGGGCCAAATATTCCAAAAATGCTAGGGTGTGAAGGTTGTGTTCTTGGCTCAAATGATGATGGCTCGAGCATTCTTCCTGTATGCCCAGCACCTAATCTAAAGGTTGTTAGCCTAAGTTTTGCACTCAATGACCCAGAACAAGCTATTATTTTTAGAGGTCCAATGAAACTTAGCGTTATCAAACAATTTTTGGCAGACGTCGAGTGGGGTACGTTGGATTATCTTCTTATTGATTCTCCTCCAGGAACTGGTGATGAGCAGCTTGCTGTGTGTCAATCTATTCCAGACATGACCGGTTCAATTATTGTTACAACACCTCAAAAAGTGTCAGTTCTTGACGTAAGACGTAGTATCACATTCTCAAGACAACTTGGAGTCGATATTATTGGTCTAATTGAAAATATGAGCTATCTAATATGTCCAAATTGTAACGAGAAAATTCCTATTTTTGGTAAAGATGGTGGCAAAGAAGTGTGCCAAGAGATGGATGTCCATTTCTTAGGTGCAATTCCAATGGAGCTTGGTTTGCAACAAGATGAAGATGAGGGCATAAATTGGATTTCTGCAAATCCAAATAGTGAGAGTGCAAAAGTCTTTAAGGCAATTGTTTCATACATTCACGAAAATACAAAAGTAGTTCATTCTCCATATGTCCCAAGGCTATCTAGTTGTTCTCCGTCTTCTTGTGCTACTTGCACATCTAACTGTCCTTCAAAAGGTTCTAGTGAAGAATGATGGCTATAAACAGCACTAACAATGAAAATTTTGACACTAAAATGGAAATAAGGACATCAAAAAGGGTTGATGAAAATACTTTTCCAACCCTTGAAAATTCTACAGAGTCATCTCATCTTAATTGGGAGACAACTTCTCAAAAACGCATTCTAGACACTCCAATTTTTAGCGTAAACAGTGTTCACCGCAAAAACAAGGATGGAAAAGAGGCTAATTTTATAGAGCTTGACTCTCCTCAATGGATTAATGTTATTCCTTATTTCGTGGGTACTGACGGTGTTCCTAGATGCGTTTTAGAGCGTCAATTTAGGCATGGCTCAAATTCTGTTACTTTAGAGTTTCCGGGCGGTCTTGTAGAAAAAGGTGAAAGCCCTAGAGATGCTTGTCTAAGAGAACTTGAAGAAGAAACAGGCATTAGAGCTCATTCTCTTAAACTTATTGGCTCTGTTTGTCCTAATTCTGCTTTTATGAACAACACAGCTAATTTCTTCTTGGCTCAAGATTTGGAACTTGTAGAGAGTACAAATGAGCGCAAGCTAGATGAAAATGAGGAAATAGATCTTGTGACAATGCCAATCTCTGATGTCTTAGAACGTCTTGGAACAGCAGATATGGACAACGGCATTATGCTCATGGCTGGTTTCTATTTCCTTAGAGAAGCAAAAAAAGCCAACATGAAAGAAGTTTTTGCAAAATAATCTTTTGTGAAAACTTCTATTCTAAAACTAAACTCTTTTTATGTAATACAGTCTAGAGCCAAAGTCTCCAAGAACTCTTACCTTATCATTGTATCCGGTTCCTCCAAATTGAGGATTGAGCATGAGTCCTGCATAAGAAAGAACATCTCCAGAAACAATATAATGTTCATCTTCACTTTTGAGCGTGTAACTGTCTTCAATGACTTTTTTGAGCTTGCTATCTTTGGACATATTCACCGGTGAAAGCCTATTTATGAGACTCCCAAAAATTTCAAGACTAATGCGTTGTTGCCTGGGGATAACTTCATAATCAAAATTGGGCCTAGCAAAAGGAATTTTGAGTACGTCACAACTGGGATTTGGTTTATTAAGAGCTTGAAAATCAAGAACAATCATTTCGCTAAAATCGTCATTTGTAACAAGCCATCTTGTTTTATTTCCACTTCCTGCAAAACCACTTGAAGTGCTACTCATGCCACCAAGAGATCCACCACCTAGGGCTCCACTTGAGCCTTCTTCTAAGCGGAAAAACTTGCCAAATTGCAATAAATGCCTATGCTCTTTGTAAAATTCAACTTGCGCTTTAACAATTGTTTTTTCTTGTAAACTTAGCGCTGTAAGATCTAATTCATAGCCAAAAATTCCAAAAGCTGCCACATTAAAGCGCGATTCTATATCACTATGGCGTAATGTTTGGTGATTTGGGGATTCTGAGACATGAGCTCCCATTGTAGATACGGGATAACCATAGGATGTGCCACTTTGAATTAATGTACGGCATAGGGCATCGGTATTATCGCTTGTCCAAATTTGTGGCATATAGCATAAAATGCCAAGGTCAAATCTATTGCCCCCAGATGCGCAACTCTCAAAAAGTATTCTTGGAAAACATTTTGTTAAGCGGTCAAATACCTCGTATAGCCCTTGCACATATCTGTGATTGAATTCTGTCATGCTAAAGCTAGCTGTGCTGTATATGTCGCTAAAAGTGCGGTTCATATCCCACTTTACATAATCAACATGTGCCATTCTAAAGACTTCGCAAAGAGATTCTACCAAGTAATCGCGTACTTCTTGACGTGTCAAATCCAAAATAAATTGATTTCTTCCAACGCTAGGCGCTCTTTGAGGAATTGCGACCATCCAATCTGGATGTTTTTCAAAAAGAAGGCTCTTGCGACTTACCATCTCAGGCTCAACCCAAAGACCAAACATTAGACCTAAATCATGGATTTTCTCTGAGAGCTTTGTTATTCCAGACGGCAACTTTTTGGTATTTACAATCCAGTCACCAAGACTTGTTGTGTCATCATCACGTGTTCCAAACCAACCATCATCTAAAACAAAAAGCTCTATGCCCATATCTTTGGCTGTTTTTGCAAGCTCAAGAAGTTTTTTTTCTGTGAAATTAAAATATGTTGCTTCCCAGTTGTTGCAAAGTATTGGGCGGTCTCTAAATTTCCAAAATCCACGGACAATGTGATTATTAACAAAATTATGGAAATTTTCACTTGCTCCGTTATTTCCAAAACATGAAAAAGTCATAACAGCTTCTGGCGTTGTAAAAGAGTCTTGTGGTTTCAAATTCCATGTAAATGACTCTGGGTTTATACCTGTTTGAACTCTTAAATTTCCATAAGTTGAAAGCTCAATTACTTCTCTGTGATTTCCACTGTATATGAGGTTAAAAGCATAACAAGAGCCATGATTTGCAGTGCAAGCAGGACTTTCAAGAAAAATACAAGGATTGTGGCTTGCTCCACTTACACCCAAGTTTGAGCAAAACTCAAGTTTTCCAGATTTTAAGATTTGTCTTGTTGTTTCTCTCTCTCTTGCCCACGCACCATCAAAACTCACAACGTTCCAATATTCATTTGAATTTTCCAAAGGAGGTAGGTCAAGTTGAAGACTAGCAATGTTCTTAATTAGGACATTGGCATTGGTTTTATTAGTTACAGTTGCACTACGGGCTATCGTATCGCAGTTGTGAAAAACTGTGTAATTTAGCTGTAATTCAATTTGCAATTCTGTATCTTCAAGCAAAATCTCTAGAGTTGTTGCTTCTTCCTCTGTAGCATAAGACTGAGCAAAATGCTCTAAATAGCAAGGTTTTCCCTTGATAATCCTATGCGCCTTATAAACAAAATCTAGCGTTTGCATTCCAGTGGTCGCTATCTCTGAAACATCTTTTTTTTGGTAGCTTGAAGGCTCTTCCAATGCCTGAGATGAGTACTCAATTACAATTGATGGACTTCTATAATCTCCTTTCCCTAGAGTCCCAACTTCAAGGCAGGCTGTTTCCAAAAATAGTAAAGGATTTTCTTCGTTATAAGCCACACCTGTTCCAATAGCAATTTCTCTTTTGGGAAGTAGAGCCTGTACTTTTGCATCTTGGCGCAATTTTCTTCCATAGTACAAATTCTCTAGGTGTCCAGCATCATTTATTCGCATGATATACGTTGTATTTTTGCTATCTAGTCTTATCATGTTTTGCCTTTGTGCCATTGGGAACCTCCTTGAAAGCTCTACTTGTTTGCCGATATTTTCTTCTAATTCTTATCAAATAGCAAGGCCGATAATACCAATTATAGCCATTTTGCAAAAACCTAGAAACTTGTTTTTATGACAACTTAGTATTGCCACGTCTTTTCTTTTTTGCTATTGTTGTAGCGTATTGGTGCTGTACCCAAGCGGTCTAAGGGGGCGGTCTGCAAAACCGTTGTTCACCGGTTCAAATCCGGTCGGCACCTATTAAAAGCCTTCCTTTTGGAGGGCTTTTTTTTGGATTTGATTTATTGTGTTTGATTTATTGTGTTTAGCATGGATGCACCACGTACTTGATCTTGTACGGCAGCACACATGATAGCGTGGAGGCATTATGGACAATCCTACTTCAGAAAAAAAGAAACCAACTTTTTCAAATGAGCTTGCATATCTAATTGGCATGGTTTTTGTCGCCTTTGGAGTGGCATGTATGGAAAAGGCAAATTTTGGAGTCTCTATGGTGGTAGCTCCGGCATATCTGCTCTATCTAAAGCTTTCTCCAATATACTCCTTTTTTACTTTTGGTATGGCAGAATACACTTTGCAAGCCGTTCTTTTGGTTATAATGATAATTATACTCCGTAAATTTAAACTGTCTTACTTCTTTTCTTTTGTTACTGCGGTTCTCTATGGTTTTACTTTAGATTTATGCATGCTAGTGCTTAGGCCTCTTGATGCTAGCTTTGTTTGTATTAGAATTGTCCTTTACTTGGTTGGCATGTTCCTTTGTTCAATAGGAATTTCTCTTTTCTTTCATTCTTACATTTCTCCTGAGGTATATGAGCTCTTTGTTAAAGAAGTTTCTAAGAAGATTGGAATGAACATAAATAAATTCAAGACTGTCTATGACTGTTCCAGTTGTTTAGTGAGTATAATCCTTTCTTTTTCCTTTTTTGGATTTGGTCACTTTGAGGGAATTAAATTTGGTACCGTTATATGCGCCTTAATCAACGGATCTCTCATAGGCCTTGTTTCAAAATTTTTAGAAAGCAAGTTTGAATTCAAAGACTGTCTTACCTGGCGCAAGTTCTTTGAGTAGTACAGAGGTTTATATTTACTAGAACAGTATTGCAGTAGCAATTGAGAAGTAGATTAGTAGGGATAGAGCATCAACAATGGTTGTGATAAAAGGACTGGCCATGACGGCTGGGTCAAAGCCTATCTTTTTAGCAAAGAGAGGTAATGTACAACCAATTAGCTTGGCAATTATTACGGTTACACACATTGTGAGGCTAACTACAAGCGCTACTACAATTGATACAGATTCATTTCCAAATAAAAGTCCATCTACAAGCATTATTTTTGCGAAACAAGCAACAGCTAGGGCAAGACCACACATAAAGGATGTAGCAAGTTCCTTCGTAATTACTTTCCAAATATCGTTGAATTCAACTTCTCCAAGCGAGAGGGCTCGAATGACGGTAACAGAAGATTGCGATCCCGAGTTTCCACCTGTGTCCATTAACATAGGGATAAAAGCGGTGAGGACAACGTGGACAGCCAGGGCTGTTTCAAAGTTTGTGATAATCAAACCTGTGAAAGTAGCACTTACCATGAGAATCATAAGCCAAGGAATTCTGTGTTTGAAAAGCTCCCATGGAGAAGTTCTTAAATACGTTTTCTCGTAAGGCGTCTGTCCTGACATGATGGTAATATCTTCCGTTGCCTCTTGAACCATAACATCCATGGCATCGTCAAATGTTACAATACCAACCATTCGATTATCGCTGTCTACAACAGGAAGGGCAAGCAAGTTATACTTGGATAGCATTTTGGCTACTTCTTCTTGGTCCATCTTTGTGGTTACAGTAATAAGGTTAGTTTCCATAACGCTTTCTACAGTGGCGCTGTCGTCCTTTGCAAGCATAAGACTTTTGGCTGAGACCGTTCCTAGAAGGCGGTTAAAAGAGGATAGTACATAGCAAGTGTAGATAGTTTCTTTATCCACACCGGTTTCTTTAATGCGCTTGAAGGCTTCGCTAATTGTCATATTTGCACGCAAAGAAACGTATTCGGTTGTCATTATTGAGCCGGCCGAATTCTCTGGATAGCGCAAGATTTCGTTGATGTCGCGACGTTTTTCAGGGGTGACTTGTTTGAGAATTCTGCTCACAACGTTTGCAGGCATTTCTTCAACAATGTCTACCGTATCATCAACGTACATCTCATCTAGAACTTGCTTGAGTTCTGTGTCTGAGAACCCTTTTATAAGAAGCTCTTGATTATCGGAATTCATTTCAACAAAAGAGTCAGCTGCAAGGGCTTTGGGCAATAGCCTAAACATAATAGGCAGTTGTTCTTCTGTAAGGTCATCAAACACAGCTGCAATGTCTGATGGATTCATGGTGACAAGAATATCCTTTACAGAAGAGTATCTCTTGTGC